>JBEKNX010000084.1:0-13074 GCA_049522375.1 Acidimicrobiales bacterium
GGGCACGTGGCGGGCCACGGCAAGACCACGGGAAAGTCCGCCGACGTCGCTGACGGGGCGGTGGCACTACAACCTGTGGTGCTGGCCGCGGTCACCTGCCAGTCCGTGCCCGCAGGTTGGCCCGTCCCCTCGAAAGCGACGTCGATGGCGATCGTCGTGCACTCCGGGCGGCACCCCTCCTCGGCAACGGCGCTGAAACGGTAAGGGGCGGGAACGCCGATGGAGAACGGCGCCGTGAGCTCAGGCGACGGCACTCCGTAAGGGTCGGGCGTGAGCGTGCTGCTCAGCGTCAGGGCCAGGGAGCAGGCGCCGCCCATCTGGTCCAGGTCCATGGTCGGGCTGAACCGCCCCGCGGAGAGCTCCCCGCTCACCGGTAAGGTCTCAGAACCGCACGTTATGTTGCCCAGGGCCCGGAACGGGCCCGTCGGCAGGTCCTCGAACCGGGCGACGACCGTACCCGTATTGGTGTCGGCACCGACCGTTCCGTGCACCTGCATTTGCAGCCCGCTCGGCCACGGGATGGTCCGGCCGAAGTCCTGGCTGGTGACGGTCACCGCGGCGTCCGGGTGCTCGGTCGGGGTGACGATGACCGTTGCCTGGTACTGCTTGGCCGGGTCGAGACCGCTGATGTCAGCTTCCAGCGACGTCGTCGGGCCGAAGCTCCGGCCGTCGACCGAGTACGTGTAGGTCACCTGGTTGCCCCCATAAGCCAGTACGGGCGCCGTGCCGGGGGCCACCGCCAGCTTGAGGTCGGCGGTGATCGTCTGGCCCTGCGGTGTCCCCGCCGCCAGGAGCTTGAGAGCGGAGGCGTCCGGTGGCTGCCAGGCCGGCGTGCACTGGGCGCTGGACGTCGGTGCGCCCACCAGCCCAGCACTGCTCACGCCCTGAACGCTGAAGCTGAGCGAGTCGCCGAGCAAGCCGAGGTTATCGGCCGCGTTGACCGTGACACTCGTCTGCGAGCCCCGCACGTCGAGCTTGGGCGCCTGGCCGATAAAACCCGTGCCGCACGACGAGCCGATCACGGTCCAGGACGCGGCGGGGACCTCGCACTTCGGGCCGCGGCAAGCCGTCCAGGAGACGACCCAGCCGCCCTGACCGTTGGCAACGCTGCTGACCGACACCGGGGGACCAGGCCCGACCGCCGTGGTCGTGAAGCTGACCGGCGACGACGACGTGGACTCCCGGCTGATGTAGGCGGTCACGACCGCCTGGTAAGCCGTCCCCGGAGCCAAGCCGGTGAACAGGAGCTGTTCCTGGCCGTCGACCAGCTGGGTGCGGCGCACCGGCTGGGCGCCGCCGCCGAGCGCGTTCACGGTGACAGACCACGTGCTGGGTAGGCAGTCTTGTTCAGCCAGGAGGTGGTAGGTCCAGACCACCAGGGCCGACTCGTCCGAGGGGGAGATGGAACTGATCTGCGGCGCGTACGGCTTCTCGGTGGTCGAGGCGCAGTCGACCTGCTGCGTCACCGGCTGGACCACCACCGGTTGGACCACCGTGGTAGGGGTCGTGGTCGGCGCCGCACCCGACCGTGGGGACTTGGGCTGGGGCTTGGGCTTGTCGTGCTTCACATTGACGTCACCGGGCCCGGTCGCGCTCACCTCGACCGCGTCTGACTTGTTGACTACGACCGGAGCGTGGCTGCCGTCGGTGAAGACGACCACCGCGAGCAGGCTCTCGGGGTTGTTGAAGATGACCCGGGGCCCGTCGACAAGGACCTGGGCCCCTTGAAAACCGGCCTTCTCGGTCACGCTCTCGGCCGGGTAGGCCGGGGCTCCGGCGACGGTCTTCATCACGCCGGTGGCCGGCTGTACGGTCCACAACGACGGTTGCCCGGGCTGAGCCTGGTCCAGGGTGTACAGCAACCCGGCCGAATAGGCGGGCACGACGGGCTCGGCACCGGGGCCGAACGCGCTGAGAGGTCGCGGACCGCTCGGCTGCCCGGCGGCAGTCACCCCGAACACCGCCCAGCCCGCAGGTAACCGGGCCAGGAACCAGAAACCTCCTGTCGCGCCTTGCACGGGGAGGAACTGTGAAGCATGGGCGGTCCCGGGCACGGCCACCGACTTCGCCGGGCCGGCGCCCGGGAAGAGCTGGACTACGCCCGGACGAGCCAGTCCCATGGTGCCGGACGAACTTTCCAGAGCGCCCTGCGCGCAGGCCATGGGCAAGACGGACCGGCGGGTGGCCGACAAGCCCTGTCCACCCTGCGCTGACGGTGCCACCCGCACCACGTCGCACTTCCCATGCCCGCTGGTCAGCAGCCACAGAGCGCCGCCGGCGACGGCCGCGCCGCCCGCCTGGTCGTAGGGCCGGTCGTTGAGCCGGACGAAGCCCACGGGCCGGGTCGCATGACGGGCACCCGCAGCCAGGGCCTGGGCCCCCTGGACCACGGTCGAAGCGTCCACCAGCGAAACCGTGCTGCTGGGGGCGTAGCGGACGATATAGGCGGCGGCGCCGTCGGCGAACCCGGCCGCCGAGCTCTCGCCCGCCAGGGGACCGAGGGAGATCCCGTTCGTCGGCGGTCCCAGGACGTAGTTGTCCTGCCCGAGCATGTTGAACGCGCCCGTGGCTCGATTGACCAGCATCGTGCCGGCGCTGGTCGCCACCGCCTCCACGTCGGCGTAACTGGCCGCTCCGACCTGGGCGTAAACACCTTCGAGCTGCACCGTCACTGCTCCGGTGGCCAGGTCGATCACCGTCAGGGGGCGGTAATCGTCAAGGACGAGCGAACCGCCGAAGATCGTCGGGTGCCGCGACGCCGGTGCCTGGCCCGTGGCCGCGGACCACACCAGCGCCCCGACTACTACGACGCTGAGCACCACGCCGGTGACGGCACCGAGGGCGCCAAAGGTCGCTCCTCGGCGGCTGGAAGAGCTGGCGAGGCCAAATATGGACCGCCGACCGGGGGCCACAAAGGTGGAGGAAGCGCGTGCGCGCGGCGTCGTCATCGGTTTCCTGGGAGATCTATCGGCTTTCCACCCGGCACGGTTAACGTGTGCCGCCGACCGGCCGGTCGACTAGGTCAAACCGGCAAAGCCAGGCCCCCGGCGGCGATCGCCGCCAGCGCGGCCAAGACCTCGAGCCACCCCGACAGAGCTCCGGTCCGCGTTGAGGGGACCATGGCCACGCCTGTGAGCACCACCACGAGGGCCAGGCTCGTCGCCAGCATCCGCCGCTGGCCCCGGAACACACCGGTAGGGACCGCCGACTCCGCCTGGTGCACGGCTAGCAGGTAGCAGACCAGCAGCGCTCCGAGGAGCCCGGTGTGCCATGCACGGCTCTTGTGCAGGGTCTCCAGCACCACCATGGCGACCGCCGCGCCAGTCTCCCATCCCGGCCCCCGTAGGAGGGCGTCCGCCGTCCCGGCCAGGCTGACCAGCGCTCCTGCGAACGGGCCTTGCTGCTCTCGAACGGCATCCTTGCGGACGACGCGCAACACCCCTGCCAGCACGCAGCCGGCGGCGACCACGAGGAAGAGGCCTCCCGGCCAGCCGGTCCCGCCTAGGGGGACAGCGGACCACAGGGTGCAGGCGGCGCCGAGCAGGGCCACGGCGATGATCGGCCTCACCGCCGGCTCCCCGGGGCCCTACGGGCCCGCTGGTCCACGGGCAGCGCGAGCGAGCCTTCTCCGCTCCAGTTCACCACCGTGACGCCCAGCTCGCCCAGGGAGAACCGGATGGCCTGCCGCTCCATCAGCCATATCCGCTCGGCCAACCGGTCCAGTCTCCGCCGCGCCCGGCCGCGCCCGGCGCCGAGCACGTCGACAACCAGTACGGGGAAGTTCCGCTGGCGCAGGTCACGCAGTGTCTCGACGAACTTGGCGTCCAGCAGGGGGCTGAAGGCGATCACCGCCGCCCCGGGAGGAAGGGCGGCGCGCGGGAGCCGAGCGATGTCGTTGCCCGACGACCAACCGGCGCGGCCGGCCACAATGGCGTCCAACAAGCGGAAGAACTGCCTGTTGCCCAGGCCCGGGGCCAACCAGCGCATGCGGGCGCCGAAGAAGACCAGGCCCACCCGGTCCCGGGCGTCCAGGTAGGTGCGAGCCACGCCCAATGCCCCGCGCAGGGAATGGTCCACCGACGTCGAGCCCAGTTCGCCGACATCGGTCGTGGCGTCCACCAACAACACCAGGTCCTGGGAACGCTCGGCGGCGAAGGTGTTCACCTGCAGGCGTCCCCGGCGAGTGGTGGCCGCCCAGTTGATGCTGCGCTGGCGGTCCCCGGCCACGTACTGGCGCACGCCGGCAAACTCCACCCCGTCGCCCGCCGACCGGGCCGGGTGGTCCCCGACCCGGTTGGCCAGCCGTCCCCGGACCGCCGCGCCGGCGTGACGCGCGGGCAGCGGGTAGCAGTCGACCTCGGCCAGGAGGACGAAGGCGTGGCACTCGAACATCCGGGCCCGGTCCCACAGGACGACCTCCAGGCTCCCCAGCCGACGCCGGCCCCAACGAGACACTTCGAGCGACAGCGTGGCGCGACTGGACGCCGCCCTGTCGGCACCTTCCACGGCCCGGGCACCGTCTGAGGGATGGACCACCAGTTCAACGGGGTGGTCACCCTGACCGCTGACGGTCACGTCCAAGGCGATCTGCTCGCCCTCGTAGGCCCGGGAAGCACTCGGCCGGACGCTCACCTCCACGGCTCGAGGATTGGGGCCACGCCAGACGAACAACAGGACCAGGGCCGGCGCGGCAACGGCGACCAGTTCGGGGCGCCTCGTCAGGACCGCCAGGACGAGCCCTACGAGAGCCACGTTGAACAGACGCCGCGCGTGCCTGGAAACGGTCCAGTCCAGCTCGAGCCGGACCGGGGACGAGTTCCTTCCCGGTCCCGGCCGCGCCTCGGTCCCGGGGCTAGCTATCACCGGCGCCCCGCCGCGCTCCCCTGGCTGTGCCCGACGAGGGGCCCGCAGGTGGTCCCGCAGAGGGGTCGGTGCGCGGGGTGGGCACGGACGCTACCAGCGCAGCGATGACGTCGTCGGAGCTGACCTGGCGCACCCAGAGCTCCGGGCGCAGTACGACCCGGTGGGCCAGAGTAGGCACCGCGACCCGCTTTATGTCGTCCGGGATGACAAAGTCGCGCCTGCGCATGAGCGCCTCGCCCCGGGCCAGCTGCACCAGGGCCAGGCTGCCCCGGGGGCTGGCCCCGACCTGGATCTGGGGATGGCTCCTGGTCGCCGTGACCATCGCCACGACGTAGTCGAGCAGGTCGGGGGACACCTCTATCTGCTCCAGGGAGCCGCGCATGGCCAACAGCTCGGTCGCGTCGATGACCTGGGCCAGCTCGACGTGGTCGTGGCCCCGGTCCAGCCGGCGTTGCACCATGGCGACTTCTTCGCCCGGCTGCAGGTAGCCCAGGCGCAACCTCATCAAGAAGCGGTCGAGCTGAGCCTCGGGCAGCTCGTAGGTGCCCTCGTACTCGATCGGGTTGTCGGTGGCCAGTACCACGAACGGCTGAGGCAGCCTCCTGGTCTCGCCGTCGACGCTCACCTGGCCCTCGCCCATGGCCTCCAGGAGCGCCGCCTGGGTCTTGGGCGGTGTGCGGTTGATCTCGTCGGCGAGCAAGAGGTTGGTGAACACCGGCCCGGGGCGGAAGACCATCTCGCTGGTGCGTTGGTCGTACAGAGGGGCGCCCACCACGTCGGAGGGCAGCATGTCGGGGGTGAACTGGATGCGGGCGAAATCAAGCCCTAGGACCTTGGCAAAGGACCTGGCGATCAGGGTTTTCCCCAGCCCCGGGAGGTCCTCGAGCAGGATGTGGCCACCGGCCAGGATGCCGATCAGGACCAGCTCGAGCGTGCGCCGTCGGCCCACCACCACTCGCTCGATCTCGTCCAGGACGGCCCCGCACAGTTGAGCCGTCTCGTTCGGCGGGCGTCGAGGCCCGCTCACAGTTGTCCCAGTCACAGTTGTTCCAGTCTCTGGACGAGCCGGGCGAGCGTCTGGGGCGGGATGCCGGGACCGTCCAACCGGTCCGCCATAGGGCGCCCGGGGTCGACCCAGGCCCACAGGTCGAGATCCCGAGGCCGGGCGCAGAGGAGGCTGCGGGCTACTTCGGGCTCGTGGTAGAGGCTGACCCCGTGCCGCTCTGAGAGCCTGGCCGCCAACAGGTGCTCGAGGTCAGGGCCCAACTTGGCGTGGTAGGAAGCCATGGAGCCCATGGCGTCCGTGAGGTCGGTCCGCCAACGCCAATAGTTGATGAACGACCCGGTGGGCAAACGACGGCCCGTAGGGATCTCGGGCTCCAGCGGCGGGGCCTGGACCGGTGCCAGCAGACGGTTGACCACCACCAGGGAAAGAGCAGAGAAGATGAGCACCACCAGCACGGTCGCCGCGCTACCGGCCACGGCGTAAGCGGAGATGGCACATGCAGCCAAGGCGGCCCCGGCGATGGCCAGCTCGGGCCGGGCGCTCCCCCACGGGGAACGGCCGTCGCGTTGCCGGTTTATCATGGCGCCGCACCTGTCGGGACGGCCCGGGGCTGGTCGAGTTCCCAGACCAGCTCGGCCAGCGCCCTCTCGGCCGCGTCGCGGTGAGCGGCGGTGAGAGGATGGCTGGAGAACCGGGCCTCGTAGAACAACGATGTCAGCCGCGACGCTGCGCCCGCGGTGACCAAGAGCGTACGGGCAGCCCGGGCCAACAGCTCGTCCGGGGTCTCGGCGCTGGCTCGCGTCGTCCCCGCCCGGGCCAGGCTCTCTTCCATTGCCAGGTAGCAGGCGATGATGGCAGCCCGGGCATCGTCGAGCTCGTGGAGGGCACGCTGTCCCCAGAGGAGCGCTTCGGCCAGGGCCTCGCCGTACTCCTGAGCGGGCACCTCGGGCTGGGCCGCAGGTCGATCGCGGCCGTGGCGCAGTACCGTCAGCGCCACCGCCACGATAGCCAGCACCAGGATGGCGGCGGCGAGCCCGTAGAGGATCCCGGACAGGGGGAAGTGAGAGCTGGTGGCGTTCGCCCGGGGGAACGTCAGGCGCCCAGGGCGCAGCACAGGCAGCGGTGCCGTCCCCCGCCCGGGCCGGGCCCGTAGCGGCCCGATCTTGACCACCAGCAGGACGAACGTCACGGCCAGTGCCGATATGCCGGCTCCCAGGAGGTACGACAGCGCCGTGCGCAGCCTGGCCACCAGGGCCAGGTCGGGCGGGGCTCTGCGGTTGCGCACCGCCAGGGCCAGCACGAGCACGACGCCCACCACCAACAGGGCGGCGACGACCTCGGCGTCGTGAAGCTTGGACCGGCTCCCCCATGCCGGCGAGGAAACCTTGCCGTGCAACCCGACGGCTACCAGCAGTGTGAGGAGGAACAACAGGGCCAGGCGGGGAGCGGCACCCGCTCGACCGGACAGGTCCGGTTCCCTCGGCCAGCGAGCTAGCCCCCTCACCAACGCCCCCGTTCTGCGCCTCCGGCCGCCGACCATTTCGCGCGGTTGGTCGGCACCCGACTGCCCGCCACAGTATTGCAACAGGGCTCAAGTCCGGACCAGCGAGGTTCGAACTAGCGAGGCGGTCCGGACTAGCCTGCCAGTGGCATGAGCACCGGCCTGACGCTTATGGCCGTCCACGCCCACCCCGACGACGAAGTGATAGGCACCGGAGGCGTCCTGGCCCGTTACGCGGCCGAGGGCGTCCGTACCGTGCTCATCACCTGCACCAATGGCGAACAGGGAGATGCCCCCGGGGGTGTCAAACCGGGCGGCTCGAACCATGACGCGGCGGCGGTCGCCAGGCTTCGTCTGGACGAGCTCCGCGCCTCGGTGGCGTGGCTGGGCGTAAGCCACCTCGAGCTCCTGGGCTACCCCGACTCCGGCATGGCCGGCTGGGAGGCCAACCAGCGCCCGGACGCCTTCTGCAACGTCCCGTTGGCCGAGGTCGCGGGACGCATCACCGAGTTGATGCGGCAATACCAACCCCAGGTGGTCGTCACTTACGACGAGAACGGCGGCTACGGGCACCCCGACCACATCCAGGCTCACCGTGCCACCGTCGCCGCGGCCGAGTCGAGCGGGATCCCCTCCAAGGTCTACTACGCCGCCGTCCCCAGATCTGCGTTCCTTCAGCTGCGCCAACAGCTCCAGGACTCGGGGGTCGACACCGAGGACCTCGGCGTCCCCCCCGATTTCGGCGTACCCGACGAACTGGTCACCACCGTGGTGGACGTCTCGTCTTACCGCGACCGCAAGCGAAAGGCCCTGGCCGCCCACGCCAGCCAGACCGAGAACTTCTTCTTCACCCACCTCCCCGAGGACGTTCAAAACCTCGCTCTCTCCCGCGAGTGGTTCACGCTCCGCTCCGCGCCGGACGGCCTGACGGGCGAAGACGACCTCATGGCCGGCCTGAGGTAGCCATGCCCGACGCTGACCGGCTGTCGGCGGCGTCCGCTGAGCTGCTCGAACGTGGTGACCTCGACGAGCTCACGCGCCGCGTCAACGCTCTGGTCGAGGAGCGCAACTGGGAGGAACTGGTCGCGCTCGCCGCCCGGTGCCGCCTGGCGTTCGAGCGCGGCAAGCAGCTTTGGGCGGTGGCCGCTCACATCGAGTACCGCCTCGCCCTGGAGGCTCCCGGTCGTTGGGGGGCGATGATGCTGGAGACCGCGCCCGGGCGTTTCGCCTTCGGGCCGTTGCCGGAGGTCGCCGCCTCCACCCACAGCTGGGCCGAGCTGTCGCCCCACCTCCACGCCACACCCCAGGCGGCCATGCTGGCGCACGAACGCGTGATGCGGGGCGACGACCTTTCCGACGACCCGGTCGCGGCGACCCTGCCGGAGGTCCTCGACCTGCCCCTGCGGCTCCAGCCGTGGGAGCCTCGCTACGCCCTGGCCGAGTACCACCCCGACAAGATGGCGGCCCCCTCGCCGCCGCTCCCGCCGTTGAAGCCGCTCAGGGCGGGCCCAGCGGCAACAGCGTCAGCGGGGCGAGCGAGCCCGTCGGGCCCATCCTCGGGGCCCGACGAACGCGGCCCGGACGAACGTGACGAGGTCCCCGGCGCGCTGGAGGACCTGGTCAGTACGTGGACAGAAGAGTCCAACGGCCGGGCTCGGGCTGCCGGCACCAGAGGCAGAGCCGTCGATGCCATCACCCTCCTCGAAGGTACCGTCGAGGAGCTCGTGGAACTGGGACCGGCGACCGCGCTCGCCCTCATGGGCTGGGCGGCGGCGAGCGGAGGTGCTCACGGTCGCAGACGTGGGGCTGCTCCAGGGCGATTTGCCGCATGGTGGGTGCTGGCCGCCCTCGGCGGCTGCACGTCACAGTGGCCCCTCGTCCCCGACGACCTGGGCGAGGTGCTCCACCAGATGCGATGGTTCGCCTGGGCCGGCGGCGGCCCCGGCTCGGGCTGGGTGCTGCACCTCGCCATCGAGGCGCGGAGCGGGCCGCACCAGGGGCGGGCCTGGGCCCTCGCGGCCAGGGATACCGCCTAGCTGGTCACGAGTACTGTTCCGCTAGCGGCCGTCAGCCGCCGGCGGCCGGCCCGGACAGCTATGATGACGACCGGTGATCGGGCCGGTGAAGGTCGAGGCAGAAGAGATCCGCCATGAGTGTCGCCAACACCCAAAACCCATCTAATAGCCTGACACCCGCCGGCGAGGACCTGACTGCGCATTTCGATATCGTTTGCCGCGGCTTGCGGCGTGGACGGTTGACCCCCGTGCTCGGGTCCGGGGCCAGCCTGTTCGGCAGGCCTGGGCCCGGCGGCGGTGAGTGGACAGGCGCACCCAGTGCTGAAGAGCTCGCGTCACGGCTGTCGAAGGAGTTCCATTTGCCCACCGAGCTCGCCAGCTCTCGCGAGCTTCTGGCCGTCGCCCAATGGATCTCGGCCATGAAGGGTGGCTCGACACCGCTCTACGAGGAACTACACGACATCTTCGACCGGGACCTCCCGACCACGCCCCTCCACCACTTCCTGGCTGAGGTACCCGGCCGCCTGAGGGAAAAGGGCCTGCTGGGCGACCCACCTTTATTGGTAACGACCAATTACGACGACCTGCTGGAGCAGGCGCTCGACGAGCGCGGCGAACCGTACGACCTGGTGGTTTACATGGCCGATGGGGAGCACCACGGCCACTTTTTCCACCAGCCGCCGGGAGGGTCGCTGAAGCTGATCGAGGAGCCCCGCGAATACCTCGACGCCAGTCCCGAGGTACGCACGGTCGTATTGAAGTTGCACGGCTTCGTCAACCGGAACGACCCCAACCACGACAGTTACGTCATCACCGAAGACCACTACATCGAATACCTCACGCACGCCGACCTCGACGAGCTCTTGCCCGCTTCTGTGCTCACCCGGCTGCTCAACTGCCACCTGCTGTTCCTCGGTTACAGCCTGCGGGACTGGAACCTTCGCGCCATCCTGTACCAGCTCCGGGAAAAAGCCAAGCCGAACGACTGGTGGGCGGTCCGCCGGGACTTCGACCCGGTCGAGCAAAAGACGTGGGCGAAGAAAAACGTGGCCATGATCGGGATGACCCTGGAGGACTACCTGCTCCAGCTGAGGAACGCTTTCGAGACCTGGCTCGCCGACCGCTCTTGATAGACCTGCCCCCCATCAGCCGGGCCACGGGGCCCTACAAAGGCCTCACGCACTTCACCGAAGCTGACGCGGCCTTTTTCTTCGGGCGCGAGAGCGAGCGCGACCTCATCGTCGCCAGCCTGAAAGCGGCCCGGCTGACCTTGGTCTACGGCCAGAGCGGCGCCGGGAAAAGCTCGCTGTTGCGGGCAGGTGTGGCCGCCAGCCTGCGCGAGGCCGCCCGGCGGGACGTGCAGCGGTTCGGGACGGCCGAGTTTGTCCCGGTGGTCTTCAGCAGCTGGCGTGACGACCCCATAGCCGGCATAGCGGCCGCCATCGACGCGTCCGCGCAGGAGTTCGTCACCTCGGAGAGCACCGCACCCCCCGCCGCCGGGCCGGCCACCCCTCCGGGGAGCTTGGCCCAGCTCATCGAGACGGCGGCGTCCCGGGCACAGGCGTCGTTGTTGTTGATTTTCGACCAGTTCGAGGAGTACTTCCTCTACCACGGCTCAGAGCGGGGCCCGGCCTCGTTTTTCGAGCAGTTCCCGGAGGCAGTGGGCCGGGAAGGTCTGCCCGCGGGCTTCCTGGTCGCCATCAGGGAGGACGCCCTGGCCCAGCTCGACCGGTTCCGCAGCCGCATCCCCAACCTGTTCGGCTCGTACCGCCGCATAAGCCCGCTGAACAAGCAAGCGGCGAGGCAGGCCATCCGCCGCCCCATCGAGGAGTACAACCGGCAACTGCCTCCCGAGGAGCAGGTGACCATCGAAGCCGAGCTGGTCTCCGCGGTGGTCGAGCAGGTTTCCACCGGCAAGGTGAGGCTCGAGACGGTGGGCGCGGGGACGTTGGACGGCAGGGCGGCCGATGCCGTGGAAGCTCCCTACCTGCAACTGGTCATGACCCGCATCTGGCAAGAGGAGGTGGCTTCAGGCTCTCACCAACTGCGGCTGTCCACCCTGGTAGAGCTGGGCGGCGCCCAGAAGATCGTCCGCAGCCATCTCGACGCCACCCTCAGCGCCCTGTCAGCCGAGGACCAGGACATCGCCGCCGATGTATTCCACCACCTCGTTACGCCGTCGGGCACCAAGATCGCCCACGCCGTGGCGGACCTCGTGGATTACACCAACCACGCCGAGGACCGGGTGACCGGCGTCCTGGACAGGCTGGGCGAGGGAGACACGCGCATCGTACGCTTCGTGGAACCTCCCATGGGAGCCCAAGGCCCCCCCCGCTATGAGATCTTCCACGATGTGCTGGCCCCGGCCGTGCTCGACTGGCGCGGCCGGCACGCGGCCCGCCGGCTCGAGGCGCAGAGGGAGGCGGCGGAGCAAAGAGCACGCGTCCAACGAGGCCGGGCGCTAGTGGCGTGGGGCACCGCCGCTCTGGCCGTCGCCCTCCTCGCCGCCTTCGTGGTCGGCAACGCCGTTGCCCAGGGCGACGCCAACCGGTCACGGGTGCTGGCCGCCGGTGCCGTCGCCAACCTGGGCGGGGACCCCGAGCTCAGCGCCCTCCTGGCTCTATCGGCCATGGACAAGAGCCCCACGCCTCAGGCCGTGGCCGCCCTCCGCCAGTCTTTCCCCCAGATCGAAGAAGAAAAGACGTTGGACTTCGGCGCGGCCGTGTCCGCTACGGTCTTCAGCCCGGACGGAAACCAGCTCGCCACGGGCACGACCGACAGCGGGGGCATCAATATATGGGACATGGGGCGATCGGCCCGGCCCCAGGTCCGTGCCACCGACTTTGCCTACGTCAACGGCCTGGCTTTCAGCCCGAACGGCCGCTACATAGCCGTCGTCGGGCAGGTCCGGTCCGGTTGGCGTTCGCGCCAATGGCCGGGCGTGGAAATCCTCGCCGCCGCCGGTACAGGTAAAGCCACGCCTTTGTTCGTGCCCGCTCCGGGCGGGGACGACCGGCCGGTAGGGGACATGGTGGCCTGGCAGGGCCCTGTCAATGGTGGCGACCACCTCGTCACGGTCGACACCAATGGCTTCATCTGCGCATACCACGTCGGCCGTCCCCTGGGGGGGCATTGCGCCCCGACCCCTTTCAACAGCCTGAGCACGGTCAGCCTGGACCAAGCCGGGACAGAAGCGGCCGTAACGGGCGGCTCGGGGGCAACCGTGTGGTCGGTCCCCGGCTTCAAGCAGATCTTCCCCACCAACAGCACCGTATGGGGCGTCGGGAACGTCAGTAGCGCCGCCCTCAGCCAGAACGGGCGCGAGCTGGCGACCACCAGTGTCGAAGGCATCACGCAAGTTACCAACCTGTACGGAGCCCACACCGTGACCGCCCAGCTCAGCGCCGGAGGTGACCTGCAGACGGCCGCCTTCAGCAACGATGGCTCCCGGCTCGTCACGACCACCGACCTGGGACAGACAACGGTGTGGCAGCTCGAACAGGCTTCACAACTTGGCGGGATTGAGGTCGCCCAACTCAATTGCAACTGCGGCGTGGTCTACTCCGCAGAGTTCGACCCCGTCGATCCCGACGTTCTGGTCACCGGGAGCGAGGACGGGATGGTCAGGGTGTGGGACGCACGGCCGCGCGAACTGTTGTTTTCTTCTCAGCTGAGCCAGTCTCTGCCAT
>JBEKNX010000085.1:0-18896 GCA_049522375.1 Acidimicrobiales bacterium
ATAAGCCAGCAACCTGAGCAAACCGTGGTAGTTGGTGCGCCGCTGGAGCAGGCGTAGGTCCTGTCGCTCGAGCGGGACCACGTACCAATCAGGCTCTTGGACGTCCGGCAACGCAAACAACCCCCCTCCGTCGTAGCCGCTTTCGGCCCGCCCCAGTCTATGGCGGAGGGAGCGGCCGGGCCCGTCGGAGGCGGGCCGGTGCTTGACGGGTGGAGGGGCCACCTGTCCCGCCGGTTAGGCTCGAACCCGACAACATGGCCTACTCTCGCCACCGGAGCCTCCCCGCCTGGGTGGGCTCCTTCGCTGCACTCTCGGAGCCCGACCACGTGCAGTGGTGCACGGGCAGCGCGCAGGAGTACGACGAGCTGTGTGACCTGCTCGTCGACAAGGGGACGTTCACTCGCCTTTCAGACGCCAAGCGCCCTCACAGTTACTGGTCCCGATCAGACCCCCGTGACGTCGCCCGCATCGAGGACCGCACGTTCATCTGCACGACCGAGCAGGCCGACGCCGGGCCGACCAACAATTGGCGGGGCCCCGACGAGCTGCGCGCCGAGATGACCAAGCTGTTCGCGGGGTCGATGCGCGGGCGGACCATGTACGTGGTGCCCTTCTTGATGGGGCCCTTCGGCTCTCCGATGGCGCGCGTCGGGGTCCAGCTCACGGACTCGGCTTACGTGGCCGTGAGCCTCCGCATCATGACCCGGATGGGCGACGACGCCCTCGAGGTGCTGGGCGAGGACGGCGAGTTCTTTCCCTGCCTGCACTCGGTCGGCGTCCCCCTTGGCCCCGGCGAGAGGGACGTCCCGTGGCCATGTGACCCGGAGAACACCTGCGTGGCGCACTTCCCCGAGACCGGCGCGATCTGGTCGTACGGGTCGGGGTACGGGGGCAACGCGCTGCTCGGCAAGAAGTGCTTGTCTCTGCGCATCGCATCGGTGATGGCGCGTGACGAGGGTTGGCTGGCCGAGCACATGTTGATCGTCAAGCTCACCTCCCCGGCCGGAGAGGTGAGCTATGTAACCGGAGCGTTCCCCTCGGCGTGCGGCAAGACCAACCTCGCCATGTTGGTCCCGACGAGGCCGGGTTGGAAGCTCGAGACGATCGGCGACGACATCTGCTGGATGAAGCTCGGCCCCGACGGCCGGCTGTGGGCGGTCAACCCCGAGGCCGGCTTCTTCGGCGTGGCCCCGGGCACGAGCATGTCGACGAACCCGAACGCCGTCCTTACCGTCGCCGCGAACACCATCTTCACTAACACCGCGTTCACCGACGACGGCGATGTCTGGTGGGAAGGCCTCACCGACGAGCCGCCGGCCCACCTCATCGACTGGAGGGGCGACGACTGGACGCCCGCCTCGGGGCGCCCAGCTGCCCACCCGAACTCGCGCTTCACCGTGCCCGCCGGACAGAACCCGGCCATGGCGCCAGAGTGGCAGGAGCCGGGGGGCGTGCCGATCTCGGCCATCTTGTTCGGCGGCCGGCGGGCATCGGTCGTCCCGCTCGTGTGCGAGGCCTACGACTGGGCCCATGGCGTGTTCCTGGGGTCGATCATGGCCTCGGAGACCACCACGGCGGCGGCCGGAGCGGTCGGTAGCCTGCGCCGCGACCCCTTCGCCATGCTGCCCTTCTGCGGCTACAACATGGCCGATTACTGGTCGCACTGGCTTTCGTTCGCGCAGCGGACCGACCCCGAGAAGCTCCCGAAGATCTTCTCGGTGAACTGGTTCCGCAAAGGCGACGACGGCAAGTTCCTCTGGCCGGGCTTCGGGGAAAACTCCCGGGTCCTCGAGTGGGTCGTAGACCGCTGTACAGGAAGAGGTGATGCCGTGCCCGGGCCGCTCGGCTGGGTGCCCCCGCCGGGTGCGATCGACCTCGACGGGCTGGCGGTCTCGGACGAGGACATGGCCCGGCTGCTCGCCGTTGACGAGGACGAATGGAGAGCCGAGGTGCCCCTGGTGGCCCGGTACTACGCCACCTTCGGCGATCGCCTGCCGCCCGCGCTCAGCATGCAGCTGGACGAGCTCAGCAGGCGTCTCGGCCCGGCCTGAGCGACCCCGGCCGCGCCATGGCGCCGAGGTCCCCCGGCTCAGTGTTGGGGGCCTCAGTGTTGGGCCACTATCGGCCGGCCGGGACGGGCACCGCTGACCAGGTTGCCGTCCTGAATGACGAATTCACCGTCGACTATCAAGTGCCTGACGCCGGACGATGGGCGTGTGCTGTCGGCATAAGTCGCCCGGTCGGTAACCCGCTCGGCGTCGAAGACCACAAGGTCGGCGGCGGACCCCGGTCGCACCCGGCCCTTGGTGCGCATGGTGGGGCAGCTGCCCTCGAGCACCTGGGCCGGGAGGAGCGTGCACCTGCGAACAGCTTCGGCCAGCGGCGCGCCCTCCTCCCGCCACAACCGCAACGCCCTCGAGAAACAGCCCGCCGACCGTGGGTGGGTGACCGCACCTGATGCCAGGGGCCACTGCAGGGGGTCGAAATGGCCTGACACCGGCACGAGCGGCAGGGCGCGTCACGGCGCTCGGGGCCGAGGAAAGGCGCGCCGATCGCCGTGGCCGAGGCACCGTAGGGGTATGCCTCCGTGGTGACGCGGCCGCCCTCGGCCTGGCAGCGCTCGATGAGGCCGAGCACCCGGTCGATGTGGCGGCCCGAGGTGCTGTTGACATGGCAGGCGTGCATGTGCGCGCCGGTCCGCGCCGCGGCGCGCACGAGCTCCTCGGCTCCGTCGACCGTGGCGTGGGGGGACAGCTCGACCAGGTCGCGGCAGTGGGTGAAGGTCGGCACTCCCGACCCGGCGGCCAAGCGGGCAACAGCCAGGTACTCGTCGGGGTCGACGTCCGGCGCGTACCCGAGCAACAGCCCGATCCCGACCGCACCCTGGGCCAGGTCGTCGGCCAGGTGGCCAAGGGCCCGGGCGCGTTGTTCCCTGGTCAGCGGGCCTCTCCAAGCCGTCCCCCCGAGGACCGAAAGGCCGCTTTCGATCCCTCCGTCGGGGACCACGCCGGTCAGCACCCACCCCCGCACCGCCGCCCAGGAGGTCGAGAAACCGTAGTGGATAGGCGAGCCGGCGGCGACCTCACGGGCATAGGCCTCCCGGACCGGGGCCCTGCCCGCCTCCAGGTCGAGCGCCGCGGTTACGCCGTCAAAAGCCTGGAGGCGTCGCCCGGCCAGTGCCTGGGCGTGACTGTGGAGGTCGATGAACCCGGGCGCGACCACCAGCCCCGAGACGTCGACGACGCAGAGCCCCTCCAGGTGCTCCTCGGTCACGGCGCTCACCCATCGACCGTCGATGGCCACGTCCCTCACGCCGTCGAGCATCGACTCGGGGTCGATCACTCGCCCTCCGCGCAGTACCAGGAGGTGGGGGGCCACACCCCGATCGTGACAGGTCCGGCGGCGCCCCGGTCAACCAAGGGCCCGATTTGGCATGGAGGATCAGCTCTCGGCCTTCAGCAAAAGCTGGCAGACCTCGACGGCCGTCTTGAGCTTGGGATTGAGGGCCCGGGCCTGAGCGATCAGCACAGAGACCTGGTCGTTCCATACCGCCAATTTGGCGGTGATGGCCTCGACCTGAGCATTGCTGCCGGCTTGCCCCGCCTTGTAGGCCGGGAGGATCTCACCCTGGTACTCAATTGCGATCTGGTCGAACTTGTTGGCGTCGTCGATCTCGGACTGGTAGTCATCGAGGGCCAGGGTGCACGCGGCCCTGGTGGCCGCCCCCCTGTTGGTGGCGCTGGCCGGCACGGCCGGGTTCACGCTCGTGACCCCGAAGGCCACGGCCGTCAGGGCCCCGACGGCCAGGACGCTGCGGTATGTGTACTTGGGCAGGCGACTCATGGCCCGGTTCCTCCTCGGGGCGGCTCGCAGGCAGGCGTTCTACCTGCTGGGCGGCAGGCCCGGCTGAGGTCTGCCGCTCGCCCAACCCTACGAAGGAGTCCAGCACCCACCGTTGAAGGCCTGGTGCCTCAGAGGAGGTGCTGAGGTTACGCACAAATGAACAAAGCTGGCGGGCCGCCCGCATCGGTCGGGACGCACACACGGAGTGCAGGAGCAGGAGGGCCCCGGCGGCCAGGACGATGTCGCCGATACTGAACACGTTGGCCAGTGGCCACGTGTGCGGGACCGAGAAGTTGTCCCCCAAAAAGGCCAGGTGCGGGTGGGGCAAGCTCGTGGAGTTCAGGAACTGGCCCTTGGGGCGAACACGCCCTGCCGCGCTCAGTGCCACCGGTGACGCCGGCATGACCCCGCCGTTCGCCCCGATGGCGGCAAGGTTGGACAGGCCACCGAGGCCCACCAGCCACAGCCATGGGATGTGCCGGTTCTGGACAAGGAAGTAAACGGCGAGCCCGTAGGAGACGAGCTGCAGCCCGGGCCCCAGCCACCCCGGCACCAATTTGGGGATGATGGAAATGATGAGGATCTGCAGGGCGAGGGCGGCGGCAATGGCCCCGCGTCCCCTGATCTGCAAATGGGCAAGGTCCTCGAGGGAGCCGCCACAGACCAGTACAGACAGCGTTGCGAGGGCGACGGCCAATACCAGGATCACAACGGGGCGCCTTCCAGTCCCACTGGCAACCCCGCGGACCGGACGCGCCCAGGCGCCCACAGCCGGCGAGCCATGTCCGCCTGGGCCCGATGCCGCATGATTTCTCCTTTTTGGGAGCCTGCTGCTACGAACCGGGTTTCGACGGTGCGCCTATCGATCTTTAGGATCCGCATTTAGCGGAAGACGCCCCCCACCCGGGGCCGGGCGGGGGGCGTCGTTGGTTTGACGGGGGCTCGGCGGCGGGCCGTCAGGCCGGTCACCGGACAGGAGGCGCTAGCTCGTGGTCGTCGTGGGCGGCACCGTTGTGGTGGTGGCCGAAAGAGGCGTCAGCACACGGAGCCTGTGCACATTGAGGGCGATGGTTTCGATGTCCTTGATGTCACGTTTGGCGGCGGCGAGATCACGTTGGGCCTGGTCGAGCGCATAGGTCCAGGTTTTGATCTGGCTCTGGTTGCCGGGGTAGCCGGCCGGAGTAAGGGCGAGGGCCTCAGCTGAGACGCCCGTGGTCAGCTGGGTCGCCGCGGCGACCTCGGAGGTGACGTCGGAGAGCAGGGCCGAGGCGTGGGAAGAACCGAGCTCGGTGACCAGCGGTCCCAGTTCGGTGGCCAGGCTTGTGTAGCCGGCTTCGGTAACGGTGTCATTGTCAGCGGCCAGGACCAGGTTCACTTGGCCGGTGACCACGGCATAGACCCTTTCGTCCCCGATGACCGCCTGGCGCACGGTGTTGAGCTCGGAGAACGTGGTCGCGGCGGCGGCATTGGTGGCGTCGGTGGCGAGGGCGCTCTGTTCGTTGGTCAAGACGGTGACCAGTGCGGCGCGGTCAGATGTGGTGACGTTGGCGGCATCGGCGACCTCGGTCCCGAGCAGGGCCAGCTGGACCTGCCGGGCGATGATCTGGTGCTCCAGAGCTTCTTGGGCACGTTGGAACCCAGTGGTGCTGGAGAGCGCCGGAGATTGGGCCTGTACCGCGGAGGCGAAAGTGGGGACCAGCCCCGCGGCGGCGATGAGGACGATGGCTGTTGCTTTGGTGGGGTTTAGTCTCATGAGCCAATTGTCGGCCCAAGGTGTGAAGAAGCTATGAGGTCCTTTTGATGGCTGGGTGAGAGGTGCGGCCCGGGCGCGGACCGCCGGCGGCCTACAGGTGCTCGCCCCAGCCGAATGGAGACGAGAGAGACTCGGGTGCCTTTGCCGGGAAAAGCATCCGCTCCACCAGGGACAGGATGATGTGGCCGACGATCAAATGAAGTTCCTGGATGTGGGCCGTTTCGGTGCTCGGCATGGCCAGGACGTAATTGGCTGACTTCAGGTCCCGGGGGGACTTGCCGGTCATGGCTACGGTGGTGATCCCTCTTCCCTCAGCCTCGTTCAGGGCGGACACAACGTTTTTTGACGTGCCCGAAGCGGAAATGCAGACCAGCACATCGCCTTTCCGGCCCAGGCCGGCGACCTGGCGGGCGAAGATGGAGCTGTAGGCGTAGTCATTGGCAATGGCCGTGAGGGCCGAGCTGTCAACCGTGAGAGCCAAGCCGGCAGCCGGCGGGCGGTCGTAGTTCTGCCGGGAGGCCAGTTCGGCGGCGAAGTGCTGAGCCTCGGCGGCTGAGCCACCGTTGCCGCAGAACATGACTTTGCCGCCGGCCTTTATGCTGTGCACCATTACGGCTACAACGCTGGTGATGGTGGCGAAGTCGTGCTCGCTGAACCCGTCCAGGCTTTCTTTGATGCTTTGGACCTCTTGGTGCACAAAATTCTCTTCCCGCTCCAGCGTCCCCTTGTCAGTCATAATGCCTCCAATGCTCTTGACAGTATTCTACTTGTCCGCGCTTTCGGGCCGCCGAGAAGGCACACCTAAATGCAATAGCGCGGTTTACCATAATGTGGTCAGTCCGGCCGGGGAGGGCCGAGGAGCTCAACACTCAAGGTAGCACCGGTGCACGGCGCCGCCCCGGGGCCACTGGGCCCCTGCTCGGGGGTGGTTCGCGACTGCGTGAGGGCACCGTTAGGATTGGCCGGCAAAGTCCAGGAGGGCTCAACGGATGAGTAGTCGGCTGCGCACGTCCCCGGCCGCAGGGCGGTACCGTCCGCACCTGTGGGCTGTGGCAGGTGCCGCGCTCTTGATGAACGTGGTGGCCGTCGGCTTCGTGCGCCCGACGCCAGCGGCGGCCGCCAGTACCTCGCCCGCCAGTACCCCGCCCGCCTGGTACGTCGCCACCCAGCCGGCCCATGTGTTCTCCGAGGCGCCGGCGGTGGCTTGTGTGAGCGGGGGCGCTGACTGCGTCGCCATCGGCGCCGGGACGACCTGCGCCAAGATGATCGGGATCATCTGCGTCGCCCAACGCGGTTTCAACGTGGCCGAGTACTCCAGGGACGGGGGCGTTTACTGGGCGGTGGCCCCGGTCCCGCCCGCCGGAGGCGGACAGTTCATAGACCTGGCGGCCGTTTCGTGCGCCCGGGCTAAAGGCCGTACGGACTGCTCGGCGTGGGCCATGCTCACCCCCGGGCTCGGAGCCAGCCCCACAGAGCAGGCCGCGTATTTTTCTACAAATGGGGGGGCCAGTTGGAGCGTGGCCAGCGCCCCTGTCCCCGTCGGCCCCACCTGGCAAGCCCCCGTAGTGTCCTGCTACGAAGTCGACCTCGGCGTGGACTGTGCCGCCGCTCCTGACAGTCTGGGGACGCTGTACAGCACCGACGGTGGGGCCACGTGGTCCTCATCTTCATTTCGTCAGAGCCCCAGCTTCGGCCCCCTGGCCGCCCAGGACCTGTCCTGCGCCATCAGTCGGGCGCAGATGGGCTGCGCCGCCGTGGGTTATGTGTTCGACACGGCCACCGACGCACCGGTCGACACCGTTTGGTACTCCACCGACGGCGGGGTGAAATGGGCTCCCGGGACGCTGGAGCAGCGGGAGGGCGAGCTCAACACCGTGTCGTGCGTCGCGGCCAAGGGCCAGGTCCACTGTGCCGCCCTCGGTACCGAGACGACCGGTGGCATCACCGCCAATGTGGCCGTGTACTCGGCTGACGGCGGCCAGTCCTGGTCGACCAGCGTCTTCCCTGCCCATACGGCGCTGCCGAGCCCCTGGGGTAACGTGTCCTGTGCCGCCGGCACCTCGCAGGTCGACTGTGCCGCATCGGGCAGCACGCTCCTGTTCTCCGGTAACGGGGGCGCCACGTGGGTCGCGGCTACCGACCCGAACGGGGCCTGGGGCGACATAGATTGCCTGCCCTCTTCGCCCGGGCCGGGCTGTTATGTCGTCGGGGCCAGGGCTGCTTATTCGGCCAGCGGGGGTGCCATTTGGTCGGCCAGCAAGGCCGCCGGAGGCTTCGATGTCCAGGATTCCATGCTCCGGGACAACATAGCTTGCGCGGCTGTGAGCGAGTGCGTCGTGGCCGGGACGGGGGAGCTGTTCGCCAACAGCCCTGTTCTCAAGACCAGGAGGAGCTAAAGGTCGTGGAACTCAACTTGAAGGGGCGGGTCGGGCTGGTCAACGCGGCCAGCCGAGGGCTGGGGCGTGGGATCGCCCAGGCGCTGGCGGCCGAGGGGGCGCGACTGGTCATATCCTCCCGCAGCCAAGAGGCCATCGAGCGGACGGCCGGCGAGATCAGCTCCATGTACGGTGCCGAAGTCGTCCCGGTGGCTGCTGACGTGTCGGGACCGGGAGCGGCCGAGCGCCTGGTTGGCGCCGCCGTGGGACGCTTTGGCGGGTTGGACATCCTGGTCAACAACAGCGGTGGCCCTCCGGGCGGAGCGTTCGGCGATTTCGACGACGCCGCCTGGCAAAGCGCCTTCGAGCTCCTGTTGCTCAACGTGGTGCGTATGGTCCGGGCCGCCCTTCCCTCCCTGCGCGCCAGCGGTCACGGGCGGATAATCAACGTCGCCTCCACCTCGGTGCGCCAGCCCATCCCGGGGCTGATCCTCTCCAACAGCCTGCGCGCCGGTGTCGCCGGGCTGGCCAAAACCCTCTCTGGTGAGCTGGCTCCCGACCAGATCACCGTCAACACGGTGCTCCCGGGCCGCATCCTCACCGACCGGCTCCGGGAGGGGTTCGTCGCCCGGGCCCGCACGCTCGGCGTACCGGTCGACGACCTGGCCCGAGCCGAAGTGGCCAAGGAGGTACCACTCGGCCGGGTGGGCGAGCCCCAGGACATGGGCAAGCTGGTGGCGTTCCTGTGCTCCGATGCGGCCTCCTACATAACCGGCCAGACCGTGGCCGTGGACGGCGGACAGGTGCGCGGGCTTTTCTGAGCCGGCACCGGCCTTTCTCAACCGGCGCGGGGTGCCGGGGCCCTAAGGGCCCTTAGGGCCTCAGGAATGGCTCCGAGTCGCCGGCACCAGGCAGCCGTAGCAGCGCCCCACCGTGTAGGTGTAGGGCAGCGCCGCCACCTCGTCGGCGTCGGGCAACACCCCCTTGGTGCCGACGAAGCTCTCAAGGGTGAAGTCGTCTACGTAAATGGTCCCGGATACCACCGTACCTACGGGCGCTGTGGGCGTGACCGTGATGCCGATTTCTGCGCTCTGTCCCGGCGCCAGGTAGTAGAACCGGGAAAACTTCAGGCCCACTTGCCACAGGTCGTCGGCGCCGGAGCGCACCGTGGTGTCGAACGCACGGGTCACGGCCGTCACCTTTGCCGCCGCCAGCTCTTGGGGGGCGCCCGCCGGCGGGTACGGGCCTACCTCCCCGGCGCTGAGCTCCCACAGGCCCGGGGTGAGCTCGGGCTCGCTCAGCTGAAGGCTTTCTGATGTCGGTGTGCTCGAGGTCCGAAGACCCGTGGCGGGGACGCCCGGCGAAACGTCGGGGTCACCGCTGAGGGGCGACACGTCGAACGACAGTCGCCCGGTACCGGTCAGGCGCGACACGGAGGCCTCCAAGCGGGTCGTGCCCGCGGGCACCAGGTACAGCGGGATGCCGAGCGGGAAGGACTGTCCCACGCGTCGCGGCAGGTGCAGCTGGCTGGCGCTGGTGCCGAGGTTCAGGTTCTTGAGCACGATGGTCGTGGTCTGGTCCAGCCGGGGGTCGACGAAGTAAGCCTCGGGGGCGACCCCGGTGTTGGCCACGGCGACCCCCAAGGAGACCGACCGGCCCCTGAGCAGCAGGGTCGAAGTCGAGTCCGGCAGCAGCGAATAAGCCTCGACCTGGTTGAAGCGGATGGCGCCGGAGAAGGGCTCGGTGAGCTCGTTCCCGGTGACGGGGTTCTCCCATTCCAGGACCAGTTCCCACTCTCCGGCTTGGGGCGCTACGGCGAAGGTCTGGAAGTAGCGGGTGGACCCGGGTACGAGATGGGTAGTGGACTTGGGGACCACGGTGTAGTTGCTGGAGTAGCCCACCGTCTGGCCATCGGGGTCCACCAGGTAGCCCACGAGGGCCTCGCCGGGGTCGCTGTGCAAGGCGACGCTGGCCTCGAGGTCCGTCTTTCCCGCCCGGACGTCGAAAAAGTACGTATTTGTCTGGGCATCTGAGCCGTCCCGGCCGTTGCCGCCCGTAAGCACGCCCTGGAAGACGCCGCCCTGGGCTCCCACCGGGACCATGGTCCTGATCGTGACGGGGACGGTGGTCTGCCCGCCGGGGGACGACACGACGACCGACTGATCGGTGTCGCCGGCGAAACTCGGGTTGGTGATGGACATCGTCGCCGTGGCCGTCTGGCCCGGGCCGATGGTCAACGACGAAGGGCTGACGGTCGCCGCGGGCACGTAGCGCCAGGTGCTGGCGTCCCACTGCACTACGCCCTTGGTGCCTTTGCCGCCCTTGGTGGCGCCGTTTTGCTCGGTGAAGAACAGCGCCGTCCACCGGCCCGCCGGCGGGTCGGCCACCTCGACCTCGGCGTAGTCGGCCAAACCTTGAGGCTCCGAGTAGGCGGCATAGGTGCCGTCCGGTTCGAAAAGGGCGAAGTGGAGCAGGGAGGTCTGGCGCGTGTTCTGGTAATCAGCGGAGAAAATGAGGCGGGAGTTGCTCGACGCCGGGACCGTGAACCTCTCCGTCTGGTAGACCTCCGTCACGCCGCTCCAGATGGGGAACGTGCCGGTGTCGTCCGTGGGCTTGGTCGGGTCGATCGTGAACCCACGGGGCCCGGTGTCGTAGACCTTCTGGGTCAGCGCCCGGGTGAAGAGGTGCACGGTGGTGGCCGAGGGGCCGGTATTGGTCAGATAAAGCCGTGGGGCCGTGATGGCGCCGGCTTGGCCCACCACATTGACCTGGGTCGGGCCGATCAGGAGATCTCCAGAGGGAGCCGTCGCCTGGGGGCCGTACTCGGTCAGCGGGCCGGCGCCGGCCGGCACCAGGCTGCCGCCGCCGGCGGTCGTCGCGGTGGTCGTGCTCGTCGTGGTCGTGCTGGTCGTCGTCGCGGTGGAGGTCGTCGCGGTGGTCGTGCTCGTGCTCGAAGTGGTTGTCGTCGGGGTTGTAGTTGTCGTCGTCGCGGTGGTCGTGCTCGTCGTGGTGGTTGTCGTAGCCGCGGTCGGGGCGGGAGAAGGCAAGGACTCGGCCAGCTTTACGGCGCCGGCGACGTTGAGCAGCCCCGCCCCCTGTTCGGCGGCAGGAGCACCGATGTCGGTAGCGGTACTGCACAGGATCTGCTTGACCAGGGCCGGTGCCGGGTCGGCACCGGCATGGGCCCGGGCGTACGCCTGTATGACGTCGGCGGCCGCCGCCGCCGTCAGCGGGGCCGCCTCGCTCGTCCCGCCGAAGTCCTGCACCCCTATGTCCTTGCCGCCCAGGCCGTCGGCACAGCCGGTGTAATCCTTGACGTCGCTCGAGCAAAGCGCCCAGTTGGCGTCCCCCGGGGCGACAAGGTCAATGGTGCTGCCGGCCTGGTCGTAACCGCCGGACGACAAAGACGACAGGTTGTTGTTGGCCCAGGAACCGCTGCCTACCGAGGGGTTGTAGAAGCCGCCCTGGTTGGACTGGGCGTAGGAGCGGAACGTGGTCGTGGCCCCCACGCTGATGACGTTGGGGTCGGAGGCGGGCGACTGGATGGTGTTGGTCGGGCCGGCGTCTCCGGAGGAAACCACGACGGTAACGCCGGCGGCGACGGCGGCATCATCGGCGGAACGCAGGACGTCCAGGTCTGTGTCGGGGAACTCCTCGGTGCCGAAGGACTCGTTGATGACCTTGGCCCCGTGCTGCACGGCGTACTGGAGAGCCTGCACGATGCCCGAAGTCGTGCCGTCGGCCGTGCCCAGGCCGATGACCTTCAGGGCTAGGAGGGAAGCCCCCGGGGCGGCGCCCACGACCCGGGCCCAGCACCCGCTCTTGGGCAGGACCGACGCCATATCGGGGTTCACGTACTCGGCCAGGTTGTAGACCTGGTTGCCTTGGGCGGCGATGGAACTGGCGTCGCCGAACGCCTCCGCACCGTCGGTCACGGCCGCCGTGCCGTCGCCGGAAAAGTCCTGGTAGTGGACGATGACGTGGACCCCCGGCCGGCCGTAGGCACGATTGCGCAGAAAGTCGGGGTTCGTCGGTTCGATCCCGTCGGCCAGGAAGGCGACCGTCACCCCGGCACCGTCGAAGCCCGTTGTCTCTGCCGGAGTGGCGTGGATCTCCTGGAGGGCTTCGGGATCCAGTTCGGGATCAGCGCGGGTGCCACAGAGCTCGCTGGCGGGGGCGACGCCGTGTGCTCGCAGCAGCGGCTTGGTCGCCGCCGCCCGGCTCGGCCCCGAAGTGGCCGCGCTCGGGGACCCCGATGTCGGGGAGGGCGAGGTCTGGGAGGGCGAGCTCGGGGGCGCGGCGCCGAGCGGCGTGTCGGCCAGGACCTCCGAGATGGCGGGCGATTGACCGAGGGCGGCGGCCAGGGTGGGGCTGACGGCGGCGGTGATGGAGTCCACCAAGCTCGTCGTCGCCAGGACAGTGGCCCCGTCCGCCTTCAGCGCGGCCAGGACCGGCGCCTGGGCCGGGCAAGCGGCGCCGGCAGAGGTCCTCGCCCGGAGCGGGCAGGCGTGGCGCAGCACCAGCATGACCCTCTGTGAGGCCGGCGCCGGTCCCTTCACGGCGGCGTGCGCGAGCGATGAGGGGGTCTCGGCTCTCAGCGCCGTGAGGGGTTGGGCGACGAACGAGGCCGTCAGGCTCAGTGCCGCACCGGCGACGAGACGGGCCGTGCGGTACCTAGCGCGAGTTATAACTGCCCACCTGCCCCGTCCTCATGGTCGCACCATCTGGCTGCCCGCCCTATCGGAGCCGCCTGGGTTGACAACTCGATGCGGCCCAAACTTACCAGCCCGCCGTTTCAAACGGTCCCGGCACGACCACGGGCACTGGTGTCAAAGACGGAACGACCTACGCACGGCTGTCGGCGAAGCGGAGGGTTACCTAGAAGTGGGGCGACGAGCTGTCAGCTCACCAGCCCCTTATGGGTCTGTTGCTTTTCCTTTTTGGCTTGACGCTTCTCTTTGATCGTCTTGCCCGACTTCTTGGAAGCGGTCTTGCGGGGAGACTTGTCGGCCATGTCAGCCCCCTTTCCCTGCGGGCAGGCTACCGCCGCCGAGGCTCGTCGCGCCGCGGTTGTGAACCGGCAAGATGCCCGAACCGATCACAATGGCCGACGGACCGCCGGCCGAGGCGCTCCTGGAAGCGATGAGCGAGGCCGTCTACGCCGTCGACCGGAAGCGCCGGATCACCTACTGGAACTCGGCCGCGGAACGGTTGACGGGTTATGACGCCGCCGACATGGTCGGGCTGGCTTGCCGGGACAGCCGGCTCAACCATGTCGACGACGACGGCGTGGAACTGTGCGGGACCGGCTGCCCGCTGCTGGCGACTATTAGGGACGGTTTGGCCCACGAAGTCCGCATCTACGCCCACCACCGTGACGGGCATCGGGTCCCCATCGTGGTCCGCGCTGCCGCCCTGCGTTCGCCCGAAGGGGCGGTGGTCGGAGCAGTCGAGGTGTTCCACGACGATTCCCGGTTCCGCGCTCTGACCGACCTTCTCGAGATCTCTCAGCAGGAGGCGTTGACCGACGCGCTGACCGGGATCGCCAACCGCCGCATGCTCGAACGAGCCCTCGATCTGCGCCACTACGAGCACGGGCGCTACGGCCGCGGCTATGGCGTGGTTTTCGCCGACGTCGACAATTTCAAGCAGTTCAACGATCATCATGGCCACGATGTCGGCGACCAGGTCCTGCGGCTCGTCGCCACCACCCTGCGCCACTCGGCTCGGGCCGGCGATACGGCGGGACGATGGGGCGGCGACGAGTTCCTCCTGGTTGCCCCGGTCGACGACTACGACCAGGCCCTGGCTCTGGGCCGGCGAGCCCGCCAGCTCGTCGCCAGCAGCTGGGCCGTTAGCGACGGTCACCGGCTGGCTGCCACCGTCACCGTCGGTGTCGCCGTCGCCCGCCCGGACGAGCCGGTCAGCGAACTGGTCAACCGGGGCAGCGCCAGCATGTTGGCCGCAAAGACCAGCATGTTGGCCGCGCCGGGCACGGGGCCGGAGGCGCCTGCTCAACGCGCCGGGCCGCCGTGGCGTGCCGCGGCGATGAGGGCCAGCAACTCGTCGCCGTAGGACTCAAGCTTGCCCGGACCGATGCCGCTGACGTTGGCCAGGGCCGCCATGGTCGACGGCGCCTCGTTGGCGAGCGCCTCCAGCGTCCGGTCGTGCAGGTAGACGTAGGGCGGTTTGCGCTCGGAGCTGGCCCGCTGCGAACGCCACGCCCGCAACGCCTGCCGGGCGCGCTCGACGACTTCTGGCGGTACCGGCTCCCCTTTGGGCAAACGCTCGAGCCTCGCCCGGGCGGGTGAGCCGGGCCGGCGCTGGGGTGGGCCCGGCACCGCCTCGCTCCGGACCAGGGGCGAGGGGCCGCGGGACGGCGGTGGTCGGAGCGGTCGGCGGGACGGCGTCCACGCCTCGCTCAGTTCGGCCAGGAACGGAGAGGGCGGATCTCCCGCCACCACGTGCACTGACACCGAGCCGCGCGTCAGCCCTACGTGGAAAACCCTGCGCTCCTCCTCGATGTCGACCGCCAGGCGGTGGGGGAGCAGGCCGGCCGACACCTCGTGGAGCACCACGTGGGGCCACTCCCGGCCCTTGACCCGGTGGACCGTGGACAGCACCACGCCGTCGACGGCGCCAGGGTGGCGCAACGACCGCCGGAGCCAGTCCTCGAACCCCTCCGGCTCGGGGTGCAGGGCGGCCAGGGCCACTAGCGCGTCGAGGTCATCGGTCTGGGCCGAGCGGTCCAGGCGCCGGCGCGAGCCCTCCAGCAGTTCCATGGCCCGGTCGAGGCCTATGTCGTCGCGCACCGCCCGCAGGACGGCGGCGGTAGTGCCGGCCGATGCCCGCCGGTGCAGCACCTTCAGGTCCGAGACGAAGCCGGTGATCTTGTCGCTGTCACGAGCGTTCAGCCGCTTGGCCAGCCGCTCCAGCCGCCCCACGCCCGACTGCTCGCCCATCCACTCGACCACCTTGGGCGACAGCGCCCGCGACGGGCGGCGAGCCGCCAGGGACACGTCGGCGCCGGCCAGGCGTTCGGGCGAGGACACCGCCAGGCGCAGCCACGCCAGCGCCGCCTGGACCCCGCCCCGGTTCAGGTACGACACGTCGACGGCGGGACGGACCGGGACCCGGCGGTGCACCAGCGCCACCTGCACCGGCGCCAGCGAGGCGTTGACCCGGGCCAGCACGGCGACCTCCCCGGGAGCAGCCCCCCTCGCCACCAGCTGTGCGACCCGGTCGACGGTGGCGGTCAGGGGGTCGTCCCCCGTCACCACCTCGAGCTCATCGTCGCCCCGGGCCCGGCCGGGCGCCGCCACGATATCTTTTTGTACCCGCTGCTGGTTGTGGGTCAGCAGTGTCCGGGCCGCCTCGACGACGCTCACCGGGCAGCGGTAATTGACGTGGAGGGGGTGTTCGCCGGCCGTCGGGAAAAAGCGGCGGAAGTCGATCAGCCACTCGGGCGAGGCGCCCGAGTAGCCGTAGATCGTCTGGTCGTCGTCGCCCACGCCGAACACGGCGCCCTCGGGGCCGGCCAGCAGCCGTATGAGCAGCAGATGGGCCGGGGTCAGGTCCTGGAACTCGTCCACCAGCAGCGCCCGGCAGGCGGCGCGGGCCGAGCGGCGGGCGGCCGGGTCGGTGAGCAGCACCTCGATCGCTCTGTAGACCTGCTCGTCGAAATCGACCAGGCGCCGCTCCGCCAGCAGGCGCCGGTAGCGGTCGAACACTTCCGGCAGGCCGTCGACGTCGCCGCCGAACTCGGCTTCCACCTCGGCCGGAGCCTGTAGCCCTAGGCGTACGGCTGAGAGAGCTTCGATCCAGGCCACGGCGGGGTCGGTGTTGGCCCGATGGGGCAGGTCGACCAGGGTGTCGAGGATCCGGCGCACCTCGCTCTCGTCGATGGTGGTGACCGGAGCGGACCTCGTCAGCAGCGAGAGGCCCAGGGCGTTGAGGGTGCGGACCTGCAGGTCCGGCAGGTCGGGGGTGCGTTCCCTCATCTCGTCCGCCGCCCTCTTGTTGTACGCCACCAGGGTGACGGCCCGGCCCGGCAGCCGCCAGCGGCGCAGAAGGTGGCGGGCGCGTTCGGTGAGCACCCGCGTCTTGCCCGAGCCGGCGGGCGCGATGATGCGGGCCGCCCCACCGGGATGGAGCACGGCCTCCCGTTGGTCGGGCGCCAGGAGGGCGTCGGTGCTGTTGGCGGCGAAGGGGACCAGCGAGCCAGCCAATAGCGCCAGCCGGGGGACCACGGCCGCCTCGCCGATGCGACCGCGCCACTCCAGAGGGCCCCCGTCGCAGAAAGCCGGCGTCCCGTCGGCCAGTACCACGTCGGCCAGCACCACGTCGCCGGGCCTGGCGGCGGCGGCGCCGAGGCGGACGGCCTCGTCCGCCAGGTACCACCTGGCCCTGTCGCCCCGGGCGTCGACGGCATTGGCGAAGCTGGCGTGCGCCCGGCGCTCGCCGGGGAACGTGAACGAAGGTGCCAGCGACCACACCGGTCCCCGCTCCACCTCGTTGGCGGGCGGCTCGGCCTCTACCTCGATGACGAGCGGCGTGCGGTCGCGCCACGCCTGTTCGAGCTCGTCGGTGCTCTCACCGGCGCGCCGGCAGCCCTTCCACTCCGTAGGTGGCGCTTGGCGGGGCGCCACCACGACGCTGCGGCCCAGACTGGCGGGTCCCCTCATCTGGCAAACGGTACCGTCGGGCGGTGACGATGTCGGTGCAGAGAGGGCACTACCAGCAAGATCTTCAAGAAACCAGGGGGAACTGCCGAAATTATCCTTTGTGGGATCGACCAGATCCCCTTCAGGGGAGCCAGCGATGAGGTTGAAGGGCTCGCTCGTCAGCAGCCGAAGATGAGCCATTTCATGGTCGGGCGCCAGCCGATTTTTGGCGCCCACCTAGGTGTCCGGGGCTACGAGCTGCTCTTCCGCGGCCCGGGGTCCCAGATGACGGACGGCGTCGCCATGACCGCAGACGTCCTGGTGCGAGCCGGTCTCGATGTCGGGTTGAGCAACCTGGTGGGCGACAAGCAGGTCTTCGTCAAGGCGCCCCGCGCCTTCCTGGTCGGCGACGTGGACCTCCCCCTGCCCCCCCGCCAGACGGTCATCGAAATAGTCCAGGACGTGGCCCGCAGCCCCGAGGTGGTGGCCGGTTGCCGTCACCTGGTGCAAAACGGCTACGCCCTGGCTCTGGACCATTACGTGTGGGACGACGACGACGACCCGTTGCTGGAGTTGGTCTCGACCATCAAGCTCGACGTCTTGACGCTCACCCCCACCCAGCTCTTGAACGCCGTCAACCACAATTCGAAGTTCGGCGTCGAGCTGCTGGCCGAGAAGATCGAGACCCCTGAGCAGCTGGAGGCGTGCCAGAAGCTCGGTTTTGACCTTTTCGAGGGTTACCTGCTCGGCCGGCCCGAGGTCGTCGAGGGCGAGGCGCTGTGCGCGAGCAAGGTCACCTGCCTGCGCATCATCGAGTTGCTCTGCAACCCGGGCGCCTCGGCCCGTGAGATCCAGAACCTGGTCCAGACCGATGCCGCTCTCAGTTACCGCTTCCTGCGGGCGGCGGGAGCCGGCGCCGCCCGGGGCCTTTTCCCGCGCCTGCGTTCGGTGCGCGAGGCCGTCGTCTCGCTCGGTGCCCGGCGGCTGCGCAGCTGGGTCGTGCTCATGCTCCTGGCCAGTGGCTGCGAAGTCAAGGACGAGCAGCTCGAGCTGGCCATAGCCCGGGCACGGACGAGCGAGCTGTCGGCACTGGCGCTGGACCTGGAGCCTCGCCTGGTCGACGCCGCGTTCACGGTCGGCCTGTTGTCAGGGCTCGACCAGCTGCTCAAGACCCCTCCCCCGCAGCTCCTCGACGGGTTGTCCCTGACGGCCGAAGTGCAGAGCGCCCTGCTCGACCACACCGGCGTGCTCGGCCGTGTGCTCTCGGACGTGCTGGCTCAGGAGGCTTACCCGAGCGAGCACGAACAGCCGTGCTCCCTGGTCGAGGCCAACCAGGGGGCGGAGGTGGCCCCCGAACTGAAGTCGCTTTGGTCCTGGACGTAGGGCACCGGGACCGGCCCGAGCGACGCCAGCTGGGCGACGGCGGCGCAGAGCCGTTCCAGCCCGGCCGCCGAGCCGCCGAGTGTGGCTCCTAGCGGGTGCGGGCGAAGCGGTGGACGGCTTCGAGCAGTTCCCGGCTCTTGTCTGCCGCCACTTGTTTGTCTCCGGTGGCCAGAGCGTGGGCGACGCAGTGGTTGACGTGGTCGTCCAAGATCGTGAAGGCCACGGCTTCGAGGGCGGTACCGACGGCCGAGATCTGGGTGAGGATGTCGATGCAGTAGCGGTCGTCGGCGATCATTTTTTCGACGCCGCCCACTTGGCCGGCGATGCGGTGCATCCGTTTGATGAGCGCATCTTTATCGGCGAAATAGCCGTAGGTGGTGCCGCCGGCATTGGCGGGGGCGGCACCGGGTCGGGTGGGCTCGGTCATGTGTCCTCCCTGTGGGGGCGGAACCGGCGCAGCCGGAGCGAGTTGGTGACGACGAAGACGCTGGAGAAGGCCATGGCCCCGGCGGCGACGATCGGCTTGACTATGCCGGCCACGGCCAGGGGGACGGCCGCGACGTTGTAGGCGAACGCCCACCACAAATTGGCCTTTATCGTGGCCAGCGTTCGGCGGGCGAGGCGGATGGCGTCGGCCGCGGCTCGCAGGTCGCCCGAGACGAGGGTGATGTCCGAAGCTTCGATGGCGACGTCGGCGCCGGTGCCGATGGACAGGCCCAGGTCGGCCTGGGCCAGGGCCGGGGCATCGTTGATGCCGTCGCCGACCATGGCCACCACCTGGCCGGTCCCCTGGAGGCGGCGGATCTCGGCCGCCTTGGCGTCGGGCAGGACGTTGGCCAGCACCCGGTCGATGCCGACCGCCGTGGCCACCGTGCCCGC
>JBEKNX010000086.1:0-12717 GCA_049522375.1 Acidimicrobiales bacterium
CTTGACCGCCGCGTCGAGGCCCTCGTCGATGTCACGTCCGAGGACGTCCGGGCCCGTCTCCGGGAGATCCTCGAAGTGGTCCTGGCCGACGACGAACTGGCGTGGGAGCTCTCGGCCGACGGGTCCTGGGACAAGGTCCCTGTGACCAAGCACTTCAACGCCCAGCGGCACTTCCAGGAGCTTGCCCTATCGCGTAGCCAGCGACAGGGCTCGAGCGAACGGCTGGCCCCAATAGGGTGAGCTATCCCTCGCCCGGGCCGAAGGGGCCGGCGCCGGTACCATCTGGCGCGCCGGGCGCCGCCGGCGAGGTACGCCAATTGGTACCGGTACGGGCCGCGGGGGGAGTGGTCTGGAGGCGGGTCCCGTCCGGGCTGGAGGTGGTCCTGGTGCACCGCCCCGCTTATGACGACTGGGCTCTGCCCAAGGGCAAGGCCAAGCCCCTCGAGGGCGACGAGGCCACCGCCCTGCGGGAGGTCAGGGAAGAGACGGGCCTGGTGTGCCGCCTCGGCCCACCACTGCCCAGCACCACTTACCTGGACGCCGATGGACGCCACAAGGTTGTCCGTTACTGGGCGATGACAGTTTTGCCGGGCAGCGGTGCGGGGCACGGGGCGCAGGACTTTCTCCCGACGCCCAAAGGGCAGCACGAGGTCGACGACGTGCGCTGGTCGCCTCTGCCAGCGGCCCGCCACCGTCTGAGCTACGCCCGGGACGTCGTCGTGCTGGACGCCTTCGAGGACATCGTCTCCCGTTCAGAGGTTCGCCGGCAGCAGGTCGACGACGTGGGCGAAGGCGAACCAGAGAGGGACGAGACAAATTAGGGCCCCGCAGACCAGGGCACCGATCTTGGCGTAGCGGTAGCAGCGACTGGCGACCACGCGGGTCAGCGCCCATCCCAACAAGGCCAGCGCTCCCCAACCGAGAGCCCCCACCCAGGCCCCATCGCCGCCACCGCTCGAGGTGGCCGAACCGCTCACCGGTCCCACGGCGGGCGAGTCCGCCCCGTTACTGCCAGCGCCGTTGCCCCCCGGGTGGCTCAGCAAAGTCGTCGACGTGCCCAGGGCGGCTGGGGAACTGGTAGTCGCCGCCGACGTGCTGACCGTTGTCCGTAGGACGGTCGTCCGGGAGGTCGCCGTCCGGGAGCTCGCCGTTCGCGAGGTGGCTCTCCGCGAGGCCGCCGTCCGCGATGCGGTCCGAGAGGCAGGAGCTCGGGAGGCGGGCTCCGGGAAAGGGCCGGCCAACCGGGTGCTCCGGGGGAGGCGTTCGAAAAGATCAGCCCTGACGACCAGACGCGTCGTGGCTTCAAAACGTGGGTTGCAAGTCGTGAGGGTCAGCTCCGGCGTGTGGGTTGCGTCGAGGACGGCCGTGTCCGAGGGAGGCACGACCCACTGGTGCACGACCTCATAGACCCAAGTCGTACCGGAGGTGTCGGTCAGGTAGATGAGGTCCCCGGGTACGAGCTCGTTCAGACGAAAGAACGGGGCCCCGAAGGTCGTCCGGTGACCGGCGATCCCGACGTTCCCGTCCTGGCCGGGCAGGGGCGTCCCGGGGTAGTGGCCGGGGCCCATTTGCAGGTCGAGCTCCTCGACTCCCTCCACGACGTAGCGGTCGACCCCGATGGCGGGGATGAACATGTGGTCCAGAGCCCCCCCAGGCGGCGGGACCGGCAGAGAGACGGTGCCTGCACCGCCGCTCTTGAGCCCCTCCTTGGCATGCCTGGAGGAGTTCTTAACATGGCGGGAAGACTTCTTGGTGGTCCTGGTCGCGCCCCCCCGGCCCGGCACCCCCTTCTTGCCCGAGGTGCCCTGAGCCCCGGCCGGGCCGTGGGTGACGGTCGGGGCTGGCGCACGGGTCGTGCTTGTAGCCGACAGCCGCGTCGCAGCGACGGCGGCGTTGAAGGCACGAGCGAGCTGAGCCTGGCTCCGCTGCTCGCTCAAGTTCGTCCCGACGAGCTCGTACGCTACGAACAGGAGGACGACGAAGCCCGCCGTGACCAGCGCCAGTCCGACCTCTCTCACCAGGCGGCGCCCGCCGCTCATGCGCGGCTTGTCTAGCGAGTGCACACCGACCACGCTAAGGCGATCCTCCGGCCATGTGCCGGCGGCAGGACCGGCCCTGGTTTCCCTCTCGCCCCTTTCTGCGGTCAGCCCACATACAGTAGTTATCTGGCGCCGCTGGGCGTGGGCGTTTCGCGTTGGGCGGAGTTCTGCAAAACTTAAGAAGTGCCGCTGCTCCTGGTGCGTCACGCCCAAGCCAAGCCCCGGAAAGAGTGGGACGGCGAAGATGGCGTGCGACCCCTTTCATCTCATGGTTTGAGGCAGGCAGACGGGTTGGTCGCCATCATGGGCAATTTCGCCCCCCGCTCACGCATCCTTTCCAGCCCGTCATTGCGCTGCCTGCAGACGGTGGGCGTGGTGGCGTCGGCTCAGCATTTGACCGTGGAGCAGACCGACGAACTGAGCGAGGGCCAGAGCTCAGTCGCAGTGAGCCTGGTCCGGGGGCTGGCCGGCCAAGAGGTCGCCGTTTGTACCCATGGCGATGTCATCGCCGAGATCCTTGTGGCGCTGGCTGACGAGGACCGCCTCGACCTTGGGCAGAACCCCCGCCAAGCGAAGGGCTCGGTCTGGGCGCTGGACGGCCGAGCCGGCTCCTTCACCTCGGCCAAGTATTTCGCCCCCGTGGTGGTTGACCCGGTTTGAGCGACCCGCCCCCTCCTCTGAGCGCCGAGCTAAGGAGCGCCCACCTCGTGGCTCTGCTGACCGAGGCGGCAGACAAGGCCAGCCAAGGGATCGTCGTGTGCGACGAGGAAGGCACCGTGCTCCTGCGGAATGCTCCCGCCCGTGGACTGGTAAACGCCCGCGACGGTGACTTGCTGGCCGACAAGGCGATCGAGGCGGCCCTGGGACGAGCTCTTGCCGGCTCCTACCACGAAGAGACGCTCGATCTCTACTCCCCCACCCGGCACACGCTGGAGATACGGGCCTTTCCCCTGGGCGGGGCCGGCTCGCCCCTGGGCGCTGTGGCCTTGGTCGACGACGTTTCCGAGCTGCGCAGGCTGGAGGCCGTGCGACGCGACTTTGTGGCCAACCTCAGCCATGAGCTCAAGACTCCCCTCGGGGCCTTAAGCCTTCTGGCAGAGACCCTCGACGGCGAAGAAGAACCGGATGTCGTCGCCCGGCTCACGGCCCGCGTCGGGGCCGAGGCCACGCGCTTCTCACGGATCGTCGACGACCTGCTCGACTTGTCGCGTATAGAGGCGGGAGGGACGGGGACGCTCGCACCTATCGCCGTGTCGGCCGTCATAGACGAAGCCGTGGACAGCTTCCACGACCAGGCCGCGGCCAGGAAGATATCCCTGGAGGTCGCCCCCGTAGATGCACGCCTATGGGTCATTGCCAACCGGCGTGACCTGGCATCGGCGGTGGCCAACCTCGTCGACAACGCCATCAAGTACTCCGAACCGGGAGCGGCCGTGTCGGTCGGCGCCGACCGGCGCGGTGACCGTGCGTGCGTGTGGGTGCGGGACCAGGGGATCGGCATACCGCGACGCGACCAGGAGAGGATCTTCGAGCGCTTTTACCGGGTAGACAGGGCTCGTTCGCGTTCAACTGGTGGGACCGGGCTTGGCTTGGCTATCGTCCGCCATGTGGCCGCCTATCACGGCGGCGATGTCACCGTCGAGTCCATCGAGGGTGAAGGTTCTGTTTTCACGCTCCGCATTCCCGCTACCGACCAGGAGCTTCGTCATGGCTGAGCAAGTGACAGTCCTCCTGGTGGAGGACGAGCCGTCGTTCGTCGAAGCGTTGGTCGTTGGTTTGAAGCGCGAAGGCTTCCGGGTGGAGGTCGCCACCGACGGGGCCGAGGCCCTCGACAAGTTCTCGGCCATTCGACCTGACCTGGTGTTGCTCGACCTCATGCTGCCCAGGGTTTCGGGCATCGACGTCTGCCGCACCATTAGAGCCGGGGGTTCGCGTACCCCGATCATCATGGTGACGGCGAAGACCAGTGAGATCGACACCGTAGTAGGCCTCGAGGTGGGTGCGGACGACTATGTGAGCAAGCCGTACCGGCTGCGCGAGCTGGTCGCCCGGATGCGAGCCGTGCTCCGCCGCACCCCGCCCTCCGATGAGGTCGCCGAAGAGGGGGAGGCCCTGGAGGTCGGCGGCCTGCGCCTTGACCCCGAGCGTCACGAGGTCTACCTCCGCGACCAACTCGTAAGCCTTCCGCTGAAGGAGTTCGAGTTGCTCGAACTACTGATGGCGAACGCCGGCCGAGTCCTCACTCGAGAGGTCCTCATCGACCGGGTGTGGGGGCCTCACTACGTGGGTGACACCAAAACCCTGGACGTACACGTAAAACGCCTCCGAGCGCGGATCGAGGACGACCCTTCCCGCCCGCACCGGATCACCACGATCCGGGGGCTGGGCTACAAGCTCGAGGTCGCCAAAGCGGACTAGTAGTGTGCCGGCCCGGCCGGGGGACGGCGGTCCTGCGAGCCATCAGCGAAAACGGAAGCGGAAGCGGCTCTTGGGCTTGTCGGGCAAGATGTCGGTGCTGGAGGGATCCCCGGCTTCTGCCGCCGTGGCCGCGGTGACTGGCGCGACATGGCCTGGCCTCGCCACTGTTGCCGGTGTGCCATGCGGTTTCGACCTGGGGCTGGCGTCGGGCAAGCGGGGGTTCGCTCCGGCGGGACCAGGACGGGCATCGTGACCGGCGGCCCGGTGGGCCCGTAGGGCCGTCTGATCGGGCCCGGCCACGGGTGCCCCCGGCGGGCCCGGTACAAGGCGCCGGCCAGGCACCGCCCCGCCAGAAGAGCTTGACCGACCGGCCAGAGAAGCAAGGATGTTCTCGGCCTGAGCCTGGGGCAACCGGGCCAGAAGATGGCCGTCCGCCGACGAACTGCCTACTGCGGTTGAAGGTTGGGGACCGGGCGCAAGTTCTGCCATATAGGGTGCCTCGGCTGCTCCAGGGCGGCACTTGAGGCAGGACAGCCGGGCCGACCGCAGTACTCTCACTAGGTGCGAGCCGTCCGGCGCCAGGGCCCGGGAAAGTGGCTCGCCGCCAAGCGACCGCTGGTCAGCCGGGTCTTACGCGTTGGCAGGCGCTGGGCGTGGTACCCCTACTACCTCTATCCCCCGGTCGAGCGCGGCACGGGCACGGCCCCGCTGAGCCCGGGCGGCTCCCTCTGTCCGGCCGCCCCAAGCGGCCTGACCGGCCGGCTTGGCGCCGTCGCTCAACGAGTAAGGTCCGCGGAAAGAGCCCCGTTCGTCCGTCTCGCGCTGGTGCACGGACTTTCCTCGGCCGGCGACGCCATGGTGGCTATCGCCCTGGCCGGGTCGATCTTCTTCAACGTCTCGGTACGAGCGGCCCAGTCCAAGGTGGCATTGTCGCTGGCCCTGACCGTAGCGCCCTTTGCCATCGTCGGCCCACTGCTCGGGCCGTTGATGGAGCGCACTCGAGGCGGGAAGAGGGCCATGGCCATCTTCTCGGCCGGCGGACGGGCCATCTGCTGCTTCTTCATGGCTTACTGGGCCCACTCCCTGGCCCTGTTCCCTGTCGCCTTTTTCACTCTCGTCTTTTCGAAGCTCTACCTGGTGACCAAGGCTGCCCTGGTCCCGGGCGTAGTCGACCGGCCCGATCAGTTGGTGTTGGCCAACTCGAAGTTGTCCGTTGGCGGATCCGTCGCCGGGGTGGCCGCCGGCGGAGTGGGCGCCGCGCTGTTGTCCTTGTTCAATTCGCCCTGGGTGCTGCGCTTCGACATCGCCGTTTACCTGGCCTGCGCTTGGGGAGCGACGCAACTGCGCTCCGTCAGCCGGTCACCGGCGGCGGTGCCGTCTGCCCCACCGGGGCTACCGGCCGGGCAGACGGTGACGACGTCGTTGAGCCCCTGGCCAGGAATAGCCCGCCCGCTGCCTCCTGCGCCGGGTGGGCCGGCGACCAACGACCAAGCTGGCCGCGGCTCGCCCGGGTACGTCCCGCCGCCCCCCCGGCGGCCCGGGCCACAGCCACCAGGGCTCCCCCCGGGGGGTCTCCAGCTCGCCGCCGTGGCCACAGCAGGCCTGCGCGCGGTTACGGGATTTGTGATATTCCTCCTCGTCTTCACGTTCCGGCGCGACGAGGCCGGTCTCATCTGGTACGGGTTGGCTCTGGGGGCGAGCCAGGTCGGCAACGTGGCCGGAGCCCTCCTGGCCCCCAGGTTCCGCCGTTTCGTCGCCGAGGAGTGGATGTTGACCGGGTCCTCGGTTGTCGTGGGTATCGTCGCCCTGAGCGCAGGCCTGATCAGCTGGGGGCAGCACTGGACCGTGGCGGTCCTGCTCGCCGCTGGCATCGGCTTGGCCGCCGGATCGGGGAAATTGGCCTTCGACTCGATGGTGCAACGAGACGTGCCTTCACGAGTGAGGGGCCGTTCGTTCGCTCGCTTCGAAAGCGGGTTCCAGCTGGCGTGGGCCGTCGGCGGTTTGCTGGCCGTCCTGGTGCCGATGACACTTTCGACCGGGTTCGTAACCATAGGCACGATCGGTCTGTTGGGCGCCCTCGCCTTTGCACGAGGCTCCGTAAGTGCTCGTCGGGGCACCTTGCCCGCCTGGTGGCCGGGGTCAGCGCCCAGGCCACCAGTGGTCAAGGCCGCCGAGAATGGTCGCCAACACCTTCCTTGATCCCGGGCCCGCGTAGGCCCGGTGGGCCGGCGAAGAACTAACCAAGAAGCTCGGTGCGAGCCAACCAGAGGCCGGGTGCGTCCACCTCGGCCGGCGTCGGCAATCCCGAAGGGCTCTCCCACAGACGGGCCAAGCCCTCTTCGCCCGCTCGCTCCAGGACGCCGGTCACAAAGGCGTGGCCCCGGTCTACGGTTGCCTGGTCCAGCTCTATCCCGAGCAACTTGCCCAGTACCCGTTGTCCCGGGCCGTCTTCGAGCCGACGGCGCCGGAACGCCTCGCTCACCAGAGGGTAAGACCCCACCAGGCGTCTTCCCACCTTGTCTATGACGAAGTCCGTGTAACCCGAAACGGCGGCGAGCAATGCCCGGAACGGCACCAATAGCCGGCGCTGCTCGTCGCTCTGAATGTCACCAATGAGGGTTTCGGGGTCACCCAGCGATTGTTGCAAGGAAAGCAAGTCGCTCGGGTCGAGACTGCCCAAGCGCTGCTCGATGGCGTCCATTTCGACGTGGAACGCGCCCGCGTAGGCGAGCAGGTGGGCCTGAAAGGCTTCGCTCACGGCAGGCCGGCTGAGGACGGTGTGGTGGGCAACATCTCGCAGGCACACGTACATGCGGACGTCGTCCACCGGAAGGTCCCATTCCTTGGCAAAACCATCGACAACGGCCGGGACGGCCAGCAATTCGTCGGTGTTCGGCGCCGGGACTGGCACGTCGTACTGCCCTAGGGCCCGGGAGGCCAGGTTCCCGACCATCGTGCCTGCTTGCGCTCCCAGGACCAAGGGCCCGATAACCTGCGGGAGGTTCCCGAGCAACTGGTCCATGGCGTTGGCCTCGGCCGTCGGCGCGGGCGGCTGCCCGGGACCGAGCGCGGAGGCCAGGCGCAGGAGCACTTGTTTCCATGACTCAAGGGTCGTAGAAGCCCATTCCGCCCGGGTGACGCAACGCAAAGCCAACCACCCGCGCCGAGAAGTTGCTATACCGGTCGCCTCAGCGACGTACATGTCCGCTACCCTTAGGAGTTCCTCGGTGCGGATACGCGCTAGAGGGTCGGGGTTGGGTTCGGGGTTCCCCTCTGTAGCCGTCCAAACCGCCAGCTGGCGAGCCACTTCCCAGTTGATGGGCCCCTGCGCGGTGAGAAGCCGGGCCAGATTGCGCAGGAGGTCGCCCAACGGGCCCCCGCCTGCGAACTGCGACGGGTCGCTCACCCTGAACCCTGTGCCAGACCTGTGCCAGCCCGCGGCTGCCTACCGTCACAACAAGCGGTGCTGACGGCCACCACTAAAGATTACCGGCCCGGCGGCCCGACCACGTCTCCCAGAGACGACGAGGTAAAACGGCGGGCCCAGGGCACCGGCCGCGCCCTCCTCGGGCGTGGCCGGGCCTGACATGTCGCAAATGGGCCAAGAGCTGCCGCCAGCGCTAGTCTGTTGGGTCACCGGGTTGTCAAGTGCGAGGCTCCAGCCCAGGGCTGCGAAGCCCTGCCAGAGAATGTAGGAAGGACATCCTCCTCATATGCCAGACGGTGGGACCGGGCTCAGGGATGGGCGAGATCTGTACTGTTACGGCGCCAAACCGGCCGGCTCTGACGTGGCGCGCACCAGATCATGACGACGGTCTTGGTCACCGGCGCGGCCGGCAACCTAGGGCGCCGGGTTACGGCGAACCTGGCCGCCAGGGACTCCGTCGAGTGGGTCCTGGCCGTGGACCGGGTGCCCACGCCGGCCAGCTCCCCCAAGGTCGAGCCCCACACCATCGACCTTTCTTTGCCGACGGCACCCGATGAGCTGGCCGCCGTGGCCAAGCAGGCCACTGCTGTGCTGCACCTGGCTTGGGAACCCGAGGGCAAGAACAACCTCAACGTTCTGCGTCACGTACTAGATGCCACCGAAGCGATCGAGCCGAGCCAGCTGGTCCATCTCTCCAGCGCGACCGTCTACGGCGCGTGGCCCGACAACCCGGTGCCCCTCACCGAGGAAATGGCAACCCGGCCCAACCCCGGGTTTGCCTACGCGGCGGAAAAGAGAGCGGCGGAGGTGCTCGTGGAGCGCTGGGCGGACGACCACCCCCAAATCGCCGTCGCTTTACTCAGGCCGGCGTGCACCGTCGGCTCCAGCACCGAACCCCCCTTGTACCAGGCTCTGGCGGCCAGCAAGAAGCCTCAGCTGGGGTCGGAGGGCCGCGTCGTCCAGTACGTGCACATAGACGACCTGGCCGAGGCGGTTGTGCACAGTTACCAACGCTGCCTGTCGGGCATGTTCAACGTCGCTCCCGACAGCGGCGTCCGGGAAGAGATCGCCGGCGCGTTGGCCGGGGGCTCGGCCATGCTCCCCCTGCCCTCGACATGGCGGGCGGCGCTGGCGGATTGGCGCTGGCGCCTCTGGCGCAGCGGTGCACCGCCCGGTGCCCGTGCTTATGCGGAGCACTCTTGGGTCATCGCCGGCGACAAGCTCCGGCTTACCGGCTGGGAGCCCGAGTACAGCTCCGAGCAAGCTCTGGTCGTGAGCGATAAGCGTGCTCACTGGGACGAGCTGCCTACCGGCTTGCGGGTCTCTTTGACACTGGGCGCGGGTGCCGTCACCATGCTCGCCGCGGGGGCCGGTGGCGCCGCCTGGTGGCGCCACCGGCACTGAAGCCCCCGGCAATGCCCCGGAGTTCGTCGTCGGCGGTCACTCAGCTGGGACTGGCGGAGGCCGGTTGGTCACCCAGCGTGATGTCTGCTTGACGCGGCTTGCCGTTGTGCAGCCAGTCGACACTTACCACCTGTCCCGGCTTGGCATCGGCCAGCCACGAGATCAGCTCGCCGACAGAGGACGTGCCCTTGCCCCCCACTGAGGTGATTATGTCGCTGTCGGCGATCCCTGCCTTCGCCGCCGGGCTGCCGGAGGCAACCGTGTCGACTTGCACGACGCCGGACGCGCTCACGTGGGGTATGTCGGCCCCGGAGACGTCGTTGGCCTGCAGCACCCCGAGCCAGGGGTGCGGCGCGGGTTTGCCGTACTTGATCATGGAGCTGACATCGGCCATGGCCGTGTCTATGGGAGTGACGTAGGTCAACCCCGTCCGGGCCAAGGGCCCGGTCACTGGGTTCGTGATGCCGATGACGTCACCTGCGGCGTCTACGAGCGCTCCTCCATATGCAGACGTGTCCACGGAAATGTCTGCCACCAGCATCGAGAACATGGCGTCCGTAGCGTCGTTCACCGGTTGCAAGTAACTCGAAGTGTCGATTATGTAGCCGTCAGCGAAGTACGAGCCGTTGGACGACCCGGCCATGAACGGCGACCCCACCGAGAACACCTCCTCGCCCGTCTCGATATTGGCGACGCTGCCCAGGTCCACCGTGCTCTGGCTGTTGAGCGGTAGGAAAACAACTCGTACTACAGCGATCCCGGCTGACGGGTCAGTACCGACCAGGTAGCCCGCCTTCGTCTGACCGGAGTTGGAGACCACCTGGACCTGGCTATTGGGCCCGGCTTCCTGGAACAGCGAGCTGTCCGTGAGCACATAACAGTACTGGTCAGTCGTGCTCACGATTATCCCCGAGCCGCTCTCGACGCCCTGGGGGCCGTTCACGCTCAGGCCGACTACGGACGGCTCGACCTGGGGCAGGACCGCCGTTGCGCCGGCTTGGCTGTCACTTGGCGTGGCCGTGACGGCGACCGTAGCCGTCGGCCTCTCGTTCAACACCGTTTGCTGGGTACCGACGGCCCCGCTAGCCACCAGGACGACGGTACAGATGAGGGCGCCGACGACCCCTGCGATGATCCCCAGGAACCAGATCCGCAGCTCGGCCCGCCTTGCCCAGGCGCCGAGGAAACCCGCCGTCTCGGCCTGGCGAGTGGTGGCAGGGTTGACCCGGACTTCCGAGGGATGCCTCCACAGGCGGTCGTCCGGCGGCAGCCAGGGCCGGCCAGGCGGGCCGTCGTCCGGCCCGTCGCCAGGCCCAGGAGACTGCTCTTCGTCGGGATCCATTCTGGGACCGAGGTTACCGGTGCCATGGGGGTCGCTGACATCGCCCCGCGGGGCCTCGAAGGAGCCCTTGACCTGCCTTTAGACTTGAGACGGCCATAGGACCTAGAATGAGGCGGTGCTGTTGGCTCCCGCAGGGGACGACTGGTTATCGCTCTCCGGCGAGCCCCTCGCCGTCGACCATCTTGCGGCTTGGGTCGTACTGCCTAATTGCGGGGCAGCAGTCGTTTTCTTCGGGACGGTGCGCGACCACTCGGACGGCAGGCCGAAGGTCGTTTCCCTCGAGTACGAGGCCTACGCCGACCTGGCGCTCGAAAAGATGAGAGCGGTCGCTTACGACCTGCGCTGGCGATGGCCCGGCACTGGCAGGATCGCCCTGGCCCACCGTACGGGCCCGCTCCTGCCGACCGAGGTATCGGTTGTCGTCGCCGTCTCCGCCCCTCATCGTGCCGAAGCTTTCGACGCGGCCCGTTTCGGAATAGATACGATTAAGACCAGCGTCCCCATTTGGAAGCGCGAGACATGGGAGGGCGGCAGTTCGTGGGGTCTCGACGCCCACCCAATTGAACCTGTCGCAGTGCCAGGTTTCAGCGGGACCGACTATGCGCGTCAAACCGACCATACGAGCCAAACCGACCATGCGAGCCAAATAGGAAGTTGAGAACCGAGTGGGCGTGCACCTGCTGATCGCGGCAGCCAAGCCAGTAGCCCATACGTCCCTGCAGTGGTCGACGTTGGCTTGGATCGCCGGCGCCGTGGTGGCCGCTGCCCTGATTATCGGCATAATCGTTGTGCTGTCCCGCCGGCCAAAATCGATGGAGGTCGGTATGGCAGAGTTCTCGCGTTCGCTTCAGGCCGTCGCACCTGCTCATCGTCCTCCCCACCGACCGTCCCCCGACCAGGCACGCCCGAGCACGGCCAAGGCGCCAGAACTACGTCCCGCCAGAGCACCGAGAGGGGAGACCGACGCTGTCTAGGGATCTCGCAATAGACCTGGGTACCGCCAATACGCTCGTGTACGCCAAGGGGCGTGGCATCGTCCTCAACGAGCCCACTGTCATCGCCTTGGACAGCCGGACGAACACTGTGCTCAACATGGGCCGAGAGGCCTGGCAGATGATCGGCCGCACGCCCGGCTACATAGTGGCGGTCAGGCCCCTGCGCAAGGGCGCCATAACGGACTTCGACATCACCCAACGAATGATCGAACTGCTGCTTAAACGGGCCGGCATCTCGCGCTTCGGGCGTCCCCGGGTGCTCATTTGCGTCCCGTCGGCCATTACTGCCGTCGAGCGCAGGGCGGTCGAGGAGGCAGCCCGGGCCGCCGGCGCCAACAGTGTGAGCCTGATCGAACAGCCCACCGCGGCCGCCATCGGTGCCGGTTTGCCCATTCACCAGCCCCTGGGGAACATGGTGTGCGACATCGGGGGCGGGACGACCGAAACCGCCGTCATCTCGCTGGGCGGCGTGGTCGCCCTGGAAGCCATCCGGGTGGGCAGCTTTGACATAGACGCCACCATCCAGGCTTATGTCCGCCGGGAGTACGGGATCGCCATCGGCGAGCGGACGGCAGAGGAGATCAAGGTGGCCATCGGTTCGGCCTGGCCCATGGACGACGCCGTCAAAGCCGAGGTCCGCGGCCGCGACCTGATGAGCGGGTTGCCCAAGACCGTCATACTCGCCCCCGAAGAGGTCAGGGAAGCCATCGAGGAACAGGTCGGGGCCATCGTCGACGCCGTGCTCCGCTGCCTCGGCGCCGCCCCTCCGGAGCTGTCCCAGGACCTCCTGACCCAGGGCCTGCACCTCGTTGGCGGTGGCGGGATGCTCAAGGGCCTCGACCGCAGGCTGTCAGAAGAGACCGGCCTGCCGGTGAACCTGGTCGAGGCTCCTCTTGAGTGCGTGGTCATGGGAGCCGGCAAGTGCATCGAGAACTTCGACGCCGTGCACGACCTTCTGCTCAGCTGAAGGACCGTGCCTTTGATTGTCCCCGTTCGGCGCGGTCTAGGCCGGCCGAGCCGGTCCAGGCCCGTTGGGGCGGGCGCGCTGGCCGAGCACATCTTCGGCCCCCTGACGAACTTGCCAATCGGGGT
>JBEKNX010000087.1:0-12694 GCA_049522375.1 Acidimicrobiales bacterium
TCGCAGAACCACCGGCCGGAGTGCTTGGTATCGTAGCTGCGAAGGTTTGGGGACTGCCTAGCAGCACACTTCCGAGCACGGCGACGCTGATGGCTGCTTTGGCTACTCGCATTGCACCTCCTCGATCGGGACCGTCGAACACTTGGCCGGCGGTTGTTAGTAGAGCTTCCGGTCATAGAACTTCGTAAGGGTTGACCGACCCCCACTGTCGCGCCGCGATCACCGACGATCTCGGCCGTCACTGAACAGCATGGCCTAGTTCCCGGCCTCGACCAAGGGGCCAGCCCCTGTTCCCGGCCTCGTGCCAGCACCCTGGTTTGTCCGCCCGGGCGACGCCGACGTTAGCCTCTTCCGGCGTGTGGTTGAGAGAGACCCCTCTGAGAACCGGGTGGTGTGGCGGGAGACTGGGACCCTCCGGTAACACCCACGCTCGTGAAGCTGCTGGACGCCGACGCCGTGCTGCGTGCTGACGCCGCTGCGGTGGCGATCGACGGGCCCGAGGTTGCGCGCGGCGCCGAGGCGGTCGCCGCGTTCGCGATGCGGGCGCGTGGGGCGCGACCCGCGCTCGTCGACGGAGCTCCGGCCGCGGCCTGGATGCCCGCGGTCAGGCGCGTGTCGCGCTGCTGTTCACGTTCTCCGCCGACAAGATCGCGACGATCGAGGCCGTCGCAGAACTCGAGCGCCTGGCGACGCTCGATCTCGTCGTCGCGGGCGACGCCTGGACCTGATCGGGCTCAGAATCTCCAGTAGAGGCGGACGGGACCGAGCTGGGCGAGCTTCTTCATCCAACCCACTACCGCTGACTTGGGCAGCTAAAGAGCTCCGAGTTTTGGCATGGGCAAGGTGCCCACGGCTCCACGTCGTCGGGTCGTACATGAGCGCCTGAAATGAGGGCCTAAAGGACAACCCGGCCTGAGCTAGGCTCGCCCATCGACAGCCTTTCGTCGCTGGCGGTAAGGGAGGGACTGTGAAGCTCCGTTCAACTCTCGCCAAATCCGTGGTCGCAATTATCACCGCGGTTTGTTCGGCCATAGCCGCAGCTCCGGGGGTGGCCACAGCCGCCGGCAACTTCAACTCGTGCTCCGTCGTGACCAGGGCCGAGGCGGCCAGCGCCCTCGGACAGGCGGTTACGGCCGGCGTCCTCGGGCACGCCACGGTGGAAGGCGGTCTGGCCTGCGTATCTTACGGCCCTGCGGTCCCGCCCACACTGAGAGATGCCGACGTGCCCATGGGCGACTCCGTGCGGGTTGTTGTGGTGAAGGGGCCCGACGCCTTGAAGTGGTACAAGGACTATGAGTCCGGGGTCAAGGCCCAGCCGGTCAGCGATATCGGCGACCAGGCCTTCTTCGACGGTTACGCGTCTTTGAGCGTGCTCAAGGGCAATTACTACCTGCGCGACGCCGTTATCCCGCCGCCCATCCCGTCTCCGAAGAAGTATGTGCAGCTAGTGCTGAAGGACGAGGAGCGGCTCGCCAAGGCCATCCTCCCCAAGCTCTGACCGAGTGCCGGCCGCCGCTGCGTTCAAAGTTAGTGCTGGCGCCAGGTACCAGCCTTCGGCCCCCGTGCTGGGCACTCTTCACCTGTCATAATCGTGAGTCGACGCGGTCATCAACGTGGTGGTCCCGGGCTTTGACCGAAAGGTCCGGCGCATCCTCGATGACATTGACGCCGAGGCGGCGGCTACCGAGAAGTTGTACGACACCGAGCAGGCTCTCATGGACAACCGGCCGGCCGCCGAGGGGCCGGGGGTCGACATCTCGGCGATAAAGGCCCTGGACCCCTCTTTCGACGACCAACAATTCCTGTCCCTGGCCCGGGAGAGCTTCTAGGGCATCCGCAAGGCCCGGGCCCTGGACAACCCCCCCTTCGCCGACGGCGAGCTCAGCCCTCAACTTATGACTGAACTTCGCAACGTCGTCAATGGTGATGTCGCAGCGCACCGGCACCACCTTCCTCGGGGCCAACCCCGTCGAGAACGACGCCATCCTGCGCCGGATCGTCCTCGTGCGCGAGGACCAGGTCTTCCCCGACTTGAAGGTCCGCCATGCCCTGCGGGTGGCGTCCTGGTTCTATCCCAACTGGAGCGCGGCGCTGGCCGAGGCTCTGCTCACGGAGTTCGACCTCCCGGTCGACCGGGCCATCAAGAAGCTCTCACGGGGAATGCGCTCGGCCCTGGGCATCGTGATCGGCCTGGCGGCACGGGCGGAGGTGACGCTGTTCGACGAGCCCTACGCCGGATTGGACGCGGTGGCCCGTCAGCTCTTCTACGACCGGCTGCTCGCCGACTACTCCAACCACCCCCGGACGGTGCTGCTGTCCACGCACCTGGGAGCGGCGCCGGGTGGCGTCGCGAGAGTCGGTGGTCGTAGCGGGGGCCCTCGGCGACGGCGACTGGGGCGTGAAGATGGGCTTTTTCCGGGTGCCGTACATCCTCCAGGGGCCGTGGTACCTCACCTGGTTGACGTCGTTCGTGGCCCCTGACGCTGCTGTTCGTCTACGGCATGTGGTTCGGGCTGGTCTACCGGCGCTGGAGCGTGGTCGGCCTGGTGGCCTTCCTCGCCGGCCAGGTCACCGCTTTCCTCGCCGGGGCGCTGGTGGCGACGTGGACCAACGCCTGGCCCGAGATCGGCCACTTTTTCACTGCCCTCAGCGCAACGGGACTGACTGGCGTGCTCGGCGCCCTGACGGTGGCGCTTCTCGCCGGTGGGTTCGCCACCATGCGCCGCACGACCGTCTGAGGGAGGGCACGCCGCCCTCGGTGAAGAAGCCGCACAGGACTGGTGTAACCGAGGGGGCGCGCTGCCGTCGCTCGAGCCTGGGTGGGCGCACGTTGGACGGGAGCTAGCCTGAGCCCCGTGCGCTCGCTACCGGAGTTCCTGGTGATCGCCCTGCTCGTCACGCTCACACCCGGGCCGGCAACAGCGACCATTGTCCGGGTGGCGGCTCGCGACGGACGACGTGCGGCATTGAGCGCCATCGTCGGGAACAGCATCGGCGTCTTGCTCTGGGGCTGCCTGTCAGCCGTAGGGGTCTCGTCGCTGGTGCTCGCGTCTGAGGTTGCCTATACGGTCCTGCGGGTGGGCGGTGCCGGGGTGCTCATCGTCCTGGGCCTTCGGTCGTTATTGCGCCGAGCGTCCCACGAAGACCGGCCGAGCGCCCTCCGTAGGGTCGCCGGTTGGCGTTCCGGTCTGGCCACCAGCGTCTCCAACCCCAAGTTAGCGGTGTTCTTCGTGGCCGTGTTCCCCCAGTTCCTGCGACCGCATACTGACCCGCTGCCGTACGCGTTGGCGATGGCCGCCACCATCGTCGCTTTTGACGTGGTCTGGTATTCCGCGCTGGCGGTCGCCGTCCACCGTGCCCGCTCGTTGCTACAGCCCCGGTTCCAGCGGGCGATGGAGAGGTTTACCGGAGCCGTACTGGTAGCTCTGGGCATACGACTGGTCGCCCAGGCTCGCTGAGCGCCCCGTCAGCCCCCGAGCCGGGCGGGCAAACGCGACAGCAGCGCGTAGACACCGCACATGGACAGGCCGAGGACAAACAGTGAGGGGGCCAGGACCTTGGCGTTGAAGGCCCCGATGGCCAGCCCGATCCCCGCGGGGAGCACGGCGCTGCCGATGGCCGACGCCGCCACCTGGAGGCTCACCGTCCAGGTGGCGGCGGAGACGTTCCCGGCACCCACCCGCTTGGCCGTCGTGAGGGTGAACAGAGGGAAGACCGGTGCGGCCGCCAGGCCGACCGTCATCATCCCGACGACAGCCACGAACCTCGGGCCGGGCACGGCCATGAGGGCGGCGCCGAGGGTCACGCCCACCACAGCCCCGGTCAGGACCCGGGCAGGGCCGGTACGTTCGGCCACCGGGCCGAGGACGGCCCGCCCGACGAACATCATGGCCCAGTAGGCGGCCACGGCCACGCCGGCAGCGTCGTGGGACAGCCCGCGCCCGGCGGTGAGGAAGATGTAGCCCCAGATGCCGGCGCCGGACTCGATGCCGTTCTCGACGGCGGCAAACGTCAGGCTGGCGAGGACCATCCCGACCAGAGCCTTTCGGGGCTCGCGCCGGGCCGGCGAGCGGGGTACGTCTTCGGGGTCGGGCGGGACATGCACGGAGGGCACGGGGAGCACCGGCGAGGGCGCGAGCGAAGCTGAGACCGTCTCCCAGGACCGCCGGGCCCAGCTGAAAGCGCTGCCGAGGACGGCCAGGGCCACGCCCATGCTCCCGTAGGCCCAACGCCAGCTCCAACCGGCGCCCAGCATGGCCGTGACCACCAGGGGGCCGATGGTGGCGCCGAGGCCGTAACTGGCGTGCATCCAGTTGATCTGCCGAGCGCCGAAATGCCTGGCGGCGTGCACGTTGAGAGCCGAGTCCGTCGCCCCGAAACCTAGCCCGAACAGCACGAACCCTATGGCGACCACCCACAGCGAGGGCGCCAGGCACTCTGTCACCAGGGCGAGCGCCGATAGAAGGGTGCCGAGGGCGACGAGGGGGCCGACCCTTAGGCCGGAGAGGAGGCGGCCGCTGGCGGCGCTGGAGACCACCGAGGCGGTCACCCCGAAGGCCAAAAGGATCCCGAGGGCCCCGACCGGCTCGTGCAGGCTGAGGCGCATCGAAGGCCATATCAAGCCCAGAGTGGAACCGGGGAGGGCGACAGTGAGGTACGCCAGGCAAGCAAGACGAAAGGGACGCACAGGGATGACTCCTTTGAGCCGCTGAGGACGGTGCCCGCCGGCGAGCGCAGAGGGGACGCCGCAGAGGTCCCTCCGTACTGCTACATGAGCGGGCGCTGTACGACCGACGACTTCAGGGTGGCCAAGACCTCGGCGATGCACCCGGGCTGTTCGTGCCACGGCAGGTGGCCGGCCCGGGGGACGACGACGAGCTCGCCCCGGGGCAGGAGCGCGCTCATTTGCTCACCGACGCTGGCCGGCATCGGGCTCAGCTCTCCGATCACGGTCATAACGGGCACCTCCAACTTCTCCAGCCGCCGGGCGAAGCTGGCGTCAGCGAGCTGTCCCAAGACGGACTCGAAGGTCGCCGAGGAGCACCGGGCGGACAGGCGCAGGTCGGGGGGCAGGGGCGGTGCCTTGGAAGGGTCGGCGAAATAAGCGGGCCAAAGCAATGCCAACGACTCCAACGCTTCCGCGTCGGTCACCTCTTGACCGGGCGGGCGCCGGTCGATCTGGGCGAGCCGCTCCAGGCTGTCGGGGCCGAGGCGCCGGCGCAGTTCGACGCCGAAGGCCAGGGCGCCCCCGTCCCCGCTGGGACCGGGGCCGTCGACGGCGACGACCGCCAGCACGCGCTCGGGGTGCGTGAGCGCCACCTGCAGCGCCAGATGAGCCCCCCAGGAGTGCCCGAGGAGCACGGCCTTATCGACCACCACGGCTTCGAGCACGGCCACGGCGTCGGCCACGTGCCGGTCGACGTCGAAGGGCCCTTCGACCGTGGAAGGGGACAGCCCGCGCTGCTGGTAGCGGACCGTACGCCAGTCGCGCGTCTCGCCGTCGAGGAGCTCGGTGTAGTCGGAGAGCCCCGGGCCACCATGGAGCAGGAGCAACTCAGGCCCGTCGCCGCTCACCGAACCGCAGATGGCCCCGTCATCGGTGTCAACGGTGAACCCGCCGTCCGACATGGCAAGAATGATAGGCCTGCAGGGCCCCCTAGAGGCGGCGATAAGCGAGCGGCGTCAGCCGGCGCGCACTACCAGCGGGAAGGTGGCCCGCGCCGCGATAGCGGGGCTGCTAGCCACGACGGTGACCGGGCCGGCCACATCGCCGGCTCGCAGCGCTGGCGCCAGAGCGACGCCGTCGGCGTCCGTGGTGATCATGACCCTGGTCGATTTGCCGGGGAAATAGGCGTGGCCGGAGGTGACCGTGAAAAAGACACGGGCCCGGTCGAGCGGGCCCCCCATGCGCCCGTTGGTATCGGTGAGCAGCGCCTCCAGGGGCATGGAAAAGCGCTCGCCGGCAAGGGCGGACTGGTGGCTGCCGGAAAACGCTCCTAGCTTCACCGGCTCGGTATTCCTGAACTGCCACGTGATCTCCGGATGCCCGGCCTGGTGCACCGAGACGACGTAGCGGCCGGGTGTGAGCGGTGCCCGGGGCACCAGGAAAACGGCGTTGTCGCCTTTCAGGATGTCGAGCCCCGTCGGGCCGAAGACGGCGTCGGAGGGCACGAAGGTGTGGCTGTCGACTACGCAAAGGCCACCGTTGGCATTGGTTTCGATCACGCCGCCGGGTCGGGCCAGCCGGGCCGTGAGGCCCAGGGGCGGGGGCGAGGGCAGCAACATCACCAGAGGCAGGCCCACGGCCTCGGTGAGCTTCTGCCAGCCGCACGTTTGCAACGGGTCGGGGCTCTCGCCCCGGAACATGGACAAATTGGTCGGGGCACCGGGCCCAGGGAACAGGACGGGGGTCTTGGGCAGCGCCTGGGCGTAGTCGAGGCCACTGATGACGTCGAGACCGGCGTCACCGGTGCCGGTGCTGTAAGCAAAGGCCACCAATTTGAGCTGGGGCCGGAGAATGCCCACGGCATGGAAGGGGGCGCTCAACCAGCCGTCTATGAAATCCCGGGGCGAGAACCCGACTTCGCCGTAGAAGAGGTTGCTGGAAGCTGCCTCCTTGGCGCCGGCGACCGTGTAGTAGGGGCTGGCGGGGTTCTCGGTGTGCAGGCTGGCGTAAGCGCCGGTCAAATAGCTGGCCGGAGTTTTAGACAAATACACCAGGTGGCTGCGGATCCCCTGGTCCCAGGCGCCCACGTTCACGACGGGCGCCAGCCCGGCGGCCAAGCGGTAATAGTTGACCTCGCCGAGCCAATCGCCGCTCACCACGTGCTCGGGGCCACTGAGCTGAGCGCGGGCGGCAGGAACCGGGCCCAAGCCGAGCCCGGCGAGAACAGCCACCAGTGGCAAAATAAAAAATGCCTTGAGCTTTGGCCGGCGTGCCGGGTTTGTTCGTCGCGTCATTTTAGGTTCCAAGCGAACGTACCATTTCGACGCGGGCGCGGGCTTTCATCCGGGTGGGCACGGGCCCTGGCCGGGCCTCGTTCACACGGCCGAGCGCAAGGCCTCGGGCCGGCAGTTGGGCACGTCCGCCGGCGGGGCCCAACGGACACGGACGATGTCAGCCGTGCGGAAGCTGGCCAGGCGCCTCGCCCAGCAGTCGAGCACGGCGCGGCCGTCCCGGCCCTGGAAGAAGGTGGTGAGCGGCCCCTCTTGGACGTAAGCGTCGGCTCCCTCGACAACTTCGGTCAGGTCCGGCCTCAGCGTGACCTCGTAGCTCATGGCGCCACCTTTCGTGCCCTGGTCCCGTACCGACCGTACGCCGGCGGGCCTGTGGGCATCCAGAGGTGCAACCCTGTGGATTTGCCAGCTCTTTCAGTGGGCCGCCACCAGGGCCTCGACGGTGTGGGGCGGTACCGGCGCCGGCCTACGGACGGGCGGCGGGCTGGGCCACCAGATGCGGTCGCCGAGTTCCAAGTTGAGCGCCGTGACCAAGATGGAGCGCACCACCAGCGTGTCGAGCAGCACGCCGAAGGCTACGGCGAAACCGATCTGGGCGAAGGCGGTCACCGGCAGGGTGCCGAGCACGGCGAACGTCCCGGCCAAGACGAGGCCGGCGGAGGTGATCACGCCACCGGTGGCGGCCAGAGCCGTGAGGGCGCCGTAGCGGGTGCCGTGGGTGTGCGTCTCCTCGCGTACCCGGGTCATCAGGAAAATGTTGTAGTCAATGCCCAGAGCCACCAGGAACACGAACACGAACAGCGGGAAGGCGCTGTCGGAGGCACCGACGCCGAAAATGTGGGCGAAGACCTGCGCGCTCACCCCCAGGGCGGCGGCAAAGGACAGCCCCACCGTGGCGACCAGCACGAGCGGGGCGAGCAGGGCCCGCAAGAGGAGGGCCAGGATGGCGAACACCACTACCAGGATGATCGGGATGATGATGTCCCGGTCGTGGCGGGCGGCGTTCTCAACGTCCAGGTTGACGGCGCTGTCCCCGCCCACCTTGGCGTCGGCTCCGGCGATGGGGTGCACGGCGTCGCGGACGCGCTCGACAGTGGCGTAGGCCGGGGCGCTATCGGGGTTGTACGACATCGTGCCCTGCAGGTAGACGAGGCCGTTCCTGGCCACCGGGGGCGCTACGGCGACAATGCCGGGGGTGGCGACCAGGGCGGCCCGGACCTGGTCGGTCCTATCGGCGTTGGCGATGACCACGACCGGGCTGCCGGCGCCGGCGGGGAAGTGCCGGGCCAGGACTTCTTCCCCGGTCACGGAGGGGACCGGGGTGGTGAACGACTGCTTCTCGGTCAGGCCGTCGGCGTGGAGGCCAAAGATGCCGACAGCCAGCGCGCCGAGGGCGACGACGGTGCCCACCCAGACCCGGCGGGGGTGGCGGCTGATGAGGCGGCCGACCCGCGCCCACACGCCCGCGGCTGTCGGCTCGGGCGAGCCCAGCGTCGGGCGGGTCGGCCAAAAGATCCACCGGCCGGCGATCACGAGCAGCGCCGGTAGCAGGGTGAGCATGGCCGCCAGGGCCACGATCACGCCGATGGCGGCGACGGGGCCCAGGCCCTTGGTGGAGTTGGTCTCGGCGGCGAGGAGGCAGAGCAGGCCGGCGATGACCGTGCTGGCACTGGCGACGAGGGCTGGCCCGGCCCGGCGCAAGGCCACCGCCATAGCCTCGTGGCGGTCGGCGTGGCGGCGCAGTTCCTCCCGGTACCGAGCCACCAGCAGGAGGGCGTAGTCGGTACCGGCGCCAAAGACGAGCACGGTCAGTATCCCGGCGCTTTCGGCGTTCACCACCAGGCCGGCGTGCGTGGCGAAGAGGTAGATGATGGCCTCCGCCGTCGTCAGCGCGATGCCGGCAGAGAGTACGGGCAGGAGCCAGAGCACCGGGCTGCGATAGGTGAGCAGGAGGATGAATATGACCACACCGGCGGCGGCGTACAGGAGGGTGCCGTCGATGCCCTTGAAGGCGTTGGACGAGTCAGCGGCGTTCCCCGCCGGCCCGGTCACGTCCACGGTCAGGCCCGGCGAGGCGGCGGCGATGTGCTTGAGCTTGTCGACGGCGGCGGCGGCATGGTTCCAGCCGTTGGGCCCGAGGTCCAGGGGCACGACGACCTGGGCGGCCTGGCCGTCCCGGGACCAGAACGGGCCGACGACCGGCCCTCCCAGGGGTTCGGTACGGGCGAATGCGTGGGCGTCCTCGGCTATGGCGGCCTGGTCCGCAGCGTTGAGCGCCGGGAGGCGCTGGAACACGACGATGGCGGAGAACGTGTTGGGGGCCAAGAAGGCTCCCTCTTCGTTGAGCACCTTGGTCGACTCGGCGCTACCGGGCAGGTAGGCCGTGGAGTCGTTTTTTTCGGCCCCCATCAGCTTGCCCGCGAGCGAGAACGAGCTCGCCAGGACGACCAGCCAGAACAGGGCGACCACGTACTTCCCGCGCCGACCGACGAGCGCGGGCATAACACGCGTACTTAGCAATCGCATACCAACAGCATGGCGTAAGTCCGCTCCGCCCTCCATAGGGGAACTCCCTTAGCTTTCCCTGACCGGCCCCGGGCCCCGGTGGCCCAGGGGCCCGTGGGTTGACGGGGCCCGTCGCTTAGGGGAGGCTGTTTGTGTGGGCTTGAGCGGGGTGGGAAGGCGTTCGCGCTCTCAGGCGTTAGCGGTGGTCCTGGCCGGCGTGGCCGCCATCCTCCCGTTCGGCGGCGAGGTACGAGCGGCGGCGCAAGGCCTGACATTTTCGAGCGTGTGGTACGTAACCCTTCCTGACGGCGCTCCGGTGGCCCTCTCCTCGCCGGACGAGGCCACGCTGGCCGGCGCGCCTGCAGTAGTGGTGGGCGACCAGGGCGGGCACGTTTATGCTCTGTCATTGGCCAAAGGCCAACTTGTCCCGGGCTGGCCGGCCAGCACCGGTGGGGTGCCGGTGGAGTCGACACCGTCGGCCGCCGCCCTCACACCCGGGTCCCCCGATGACACCATCTTCGTCGGTGCCGGCACCGCGGCCAAGCCCCACGAGGGGGATTATGAAGCGTTTGACCCCGATGGGGCCAGGAAATGGTTCGTCAGCGTCCACAACCCCGGCACCACTTACGTTTCCGGGGTGGTGGCGTCGCTCGCCGTCGGGGACCTCCAGGGCGGTCTGGACGTAGTGGCGCCGTCGGTGGGAGAGCAACAGGACGCCATCAACGCCCTGACGGGCGCGGTGCTGCCCGGCTTCCCGTGGTTCCAGGGCGCCGCGGACTACGCCACACCCGCATTGGCCGACCTCTACGGGACAGGAAAGCTCGAAATCGTCAACGGGGGCGCCCAGGCCGCCGGCCTCGCCTACAAGACCCTTTACACTCAAGGCGGTCATGTCCGGGTGCTCTCCCGGACGGGCAACCAGGGTTTCAGCCAACCCAATGGCGGTCAGATATGCGGATACAAACCGGACGAGTCGGTAGAATCGTCGCCCGCCGTCGGCCCCTTCCTGGCCGGCGGGGCGGAGGGTATCGCCGTCGGGACTGGTAACTACTGGCCGGGGGCCCCTCAGGCCCACATGGTGTTCGCTTTTACTTCCCACTGCCGGCTGGTTTGGGCCCACCGGCTCAATGGGCTCACCACCGACAGCCCCGCCCTGGCCAACTTGTCCGGCAACCGCAGCCTTGACGTCGTTGAAGGGACCAACGACGAGCACGGGGGAGGGTCGGTTTATGCCCTAAACGGGGCCACCGGGGCTCTTATGTGGAACCAGGCCGCCATGGGCGAGGTCATCGGCGGGGTCGTGACCGCCGACCTGGGCGCCGGCTACCAAGACGTGGTCGTCGCCTCCACGGGAGGTGCCGAGGTCCTCGACGGAAAAACGGGGGAGGTGCTGGCCACCGTGGAAAGGGGAGTGGGCCTGCAAAACTGCGCCCTGGTCACCGACGACCCCAACGGAGAGGTGGGCATCACTGTGGCCGGTCACGGGCGGGACGACCACGGAGTGGTGCAACACTACGAACTGGTGAGCTCGAGCGGGGCCAAGGTCGACCAAGCCGGGGCCTGGCCCATGTTCCACCATGACCCCTACCTGAGCGGCAACTCCCAGGAGACGGTACCGTCCGGCTGAGCGGTCCCTCACCCGGCCGGCGCAGATAGCAGCGACGGCACGGGCAGCACATGTAATGTTGCTGTCGTCGGCCATAGTGCCGCCCTGCAGCGAATAGTTAGGAGCTCACGATGCTGAAGCTGAGACTGTGGAGCGCCAGAATTGGCGTCGCCGGGCTGGCGGCGTCCAGCCTGGTCTGTTGCCTGAACACGCCGGTCAGCGCTACCACCACCACGACGACGCCGTCCACGACCGCGGCACCTACCGTCAAAAACCTGCTCAACAATGGCAACTTTGCCCTTCCCGTTGCCTTCGACGCTGAGGGCTTCCGGCCTCCCGGCTATTACACCATAAACAAGGAAAAGATTTCCTCCATCCCCGGCTGGACGGTGGGCGCGGTTACCGACCCCGACCTAAAGAACAGCGCCGGCCCCCCTGATTACGAGGGCGGGGTCGAGGACTATAGCCGAAGTTATGTCGTGTCACCTTCCGGCACCAACCAGGAGGTGATGATGGATTACTACGGGCCCGGCAGCATCAGCCAGGCAGTCACTACCATCCCCGGCCTGAGTTACGAGCTGTCGTGGTTCGGCGCCGGCTATCCCGCGGAGCCGACGGGCAAGACCTTCAATGTCATGTGGGACAACAAGCTTGTGGCGGCGCCGGTGTACAGCAACGCCGGGACCAGCACCGCCGACGTCCAGTGGAAGCTCGACCACTTGGTCGTCTTGGCCAGTTCGACCAGCTCGGTGCTGACGTTCGCCTACGACCCCCCGTGCCGGGGCAGCGTCTGCAACTACACCGTGTACGGGACGATGGTGAGTGAAGTCACACTGAACGCCGACGCCCAGCTGTACCTGCCCCCCAGCATCACGCTCCCGCCCACAGGCAAGCTCTTGGCCGTGGTCCGCAGTACCAACGGCACGGCGTTCACCGACCCCAACGTAACCGTGAAGCTGGTCGGCTCGTGGCAGCAGAAGGTGGCGTCGTACGCGCCGCCGTTCCTGGTCACCAAGCAGCTAGCGGTGGCCTCGGTGGTCAATAGCGTGGCCTCCCTTCAGCTCCAGGGTATCCCGAGCCCGGCGGCAGGAAAGACCCTCACCATAACCGCCACCGCCACGTTGACCGGCCCGGGCTTCGTCACCCAGGTAAAGACGCTGAAGATCCATATTTCCTAGTCGTCTCGTCCCCGGCCGCGCTCGACCTTGACGGGGGATTTAGCAGGTTGAGCGCGGCCCGGGTTACGCTCTGCCCAGCCGCGCCTTGACGATATCGGGTGCCAGCAGTTGGATCAGGGATGTGAAGCTGGTGTGACGCTGCCCGGCCATGATTTAGCCGGGCCGGAGACGCGGCCCGAACTTCGTACCCACTGGTGACTAGGACCCCGACAGCACCGAAAGGAGAACGCACATATGCCGTCCTCGCGCACTCGCGTAAGACCCGGGCCTAGCTGGTCAAGGCGTCGGGTCGAGCGGCTCCGCCAGCACCTGCTTGCCGCCCTCGTGCTCGCTTTAGGCCTCGTCCCCGCGGCGGGCTCTATAGCCATCCTGACAAGGGCCAGCGCGGCGGGCGCCGTGGCCGCCCCGTGCCCGCCTCGGATCACCCATATAAGCAAGTTCCGCCCGG
>JBEKNX010000088.1:0-12678 GCA_049522375.1 Acidimicrobiales bacterium
TTGTCCGGCTGCGACCTCATGGAGGTGGCCTCCCGGCCCGGCGTCGACTTCGCCGGCGGCCTGGAAGGCGGTTACATTTTCCCCCATTTCCTGCCGGCATACGATGCCGTGGCCGCGCTGGCGCACACTTTCGCCCTCCTGGCGGCCACGGAGACGAAGCTGTCGAGCGTCGTCGCCGAACTGCCGCAGGTCTTCACCGCCCATGAGGCCGTGGTCACCCCATGGGACAAAAAGGGCGTAGTGATGCGCTCGCTCATGGAACTGAAAGAGGACGAGCCCACGGAACTGGTCGACGGTGTCAAGGTGCTCCACCCGGACGGTTGGTGCCTGGTGGTGCCCGACCCGGAGGAAGCCCTCACCAACGTCTGGGCCGAGGGCCCGACGGAGGCGGGTGCCCGGGAGCGGGCGCAGGAGTACGCCAGGCTCGTCCGCGACGTGCTGCGGTCGTGACCCGCGGGGACAACTTTTTTGGCCGGGTGCCACGTAGGGCTCGCCCGGCCCGGCCAGGACCGGTATGGTCTGCACCGTGAACGTTCCTGACGATTTGCGCTACAGCGCCGACCACGAGTGGGCGCGTGATGAGGAAGGGCGCCTCCGGGTGGGCATCACCGATTACGCCCAGGACGCCCTGGGCGACATTGTGTTCGTCCAGGTGCCCGAGCTCGGCGCGCTAGCGGTGGCTGGTCAAACTCTATGCGAGCTAGAATCGACCAAGTCCGTGTCGGATGTCTACGCTCCCTTCGACGGCACGGTGGTAGAGGTGAACAGCGAGCTGGTTGACCAGCCGCAGCGCATAAACGAGGATCCCTACGGAGAAGGCTGGATCTGCGTGATCGAGTCCGCCTCCCTTGAGGGCTTCAAAAGCCTGATGGGGCCAGAAGAATACCGGAAACTGCTCGAGGCTTGAGGCGTTGTACTGCAACCGCTGTGGTCACCGCAACCCTCAAGGTGCGAACTTCTGCTCCTCGTGCGGGACGGCACTGGATAGGCCGGGCGCGGGTGGGGAACCCACCACGACCGCCATACCGGCCGTCGTCCTGCTGCCCGGTGACCCCAGTTCCGAGCCCTTCCAGCTCGAGCCCAGCGACCTCTTGCACGGGGTGCCCCCGGGAGGCGCCGTCCTGGTCGTGACCCGGGGGCCCAATTCCGGGTCGCGCTTCGTCCTGAGCCCTGAGGGCCGCGCCGCCGTGACCATCGGCCGGCACCCGGAGAGCGACGTGTTCCTCGACGACATCACCGTTTCCCGCCGGCACGCGGAGGTGCGTTACCAGGAGGGCGGGTTCTGGGCGCACGACGTCGGCTCGTTGAACGGTACCTACCTCAACCGCCAGCGCATCGACAACGCGTCTCTTTCCAGTGGTGACGAAGTACAGGTAGGCAAGTTCCGGTTGCTGTTCCTGGCCCCGGTCACGACAACGCTCTCCGGCCCGGGCGCCGGTGGCGCATAGGCACAAGGTACGGGGGCGAACAAGCCGTGGCTGGCCGGTCCCATCTCTCCATAGGGGAAGTCCTGTCGCTCCTGCAAGAGGAATTCCCGGATGTGACCATCTCGAAGATCCGCTTCCTCGAGAGCCAGGGCCTGGTCGACCCGGAGCGGACACCCTCGGGCTACCGCAAGTTCTACGAGGCCGATATCGACCGCTTGCGCTGGGTCCTACGCCAGCAAAGAGACGCCTTTTTGCCTCTCAAGGTGATCAAGGGCCGGCTTGACGACCGCGAGCTACTCGACGTCGATGGCGACCCCGGGGCTGGAGCCCTCGACGGAGCCTTCGTGGAAGGTGGCGACGAGGGCCTCGTTGCCGACAGCGGCGCGGGCGCCGCTCTCCCTCCGGGCCCGGCGTCCGGCGACCATCTCGCCGGTCACGAGAACGGTGGGGGCGAGCTTGGGCTGGTGGCTCGGAAGGCGAGCCCCGAGCCGCCACGGCCGCCGGCGCGCCCCGTCGGCCTGACCGAGCCGCTGTTCGACGCCGGCCCGCCGTACAGCGCCTATGGAGCGGCTGTCGAGCACGGCGGCGCCGGCCGGCGCCCAGCCCCGGAAACCCCCGCCGGCCGGCGGCCGGTCCGCGAAGTCCCTGCGGGGCCGCGCCCCGCCTCCGATGTCCCCGTGCCCCGGCGCTCAGGCCGGGAGGGCCCCGAGGCGCGGCCAGAGGCCTCGACCGTTCGGGCGGGGGGCTCGACCGTTCGGGCTGGGGCCTCGACCGTTGGGGCTGGGGGCTCGACGGGGCAGGCCGAGGCCTCGACCGTTCGGGCTGGGGGCTCGACGGGGCAAGCCGAGGGGCCGGGAGAGGCCGGCGTCACCCAGTCCCTGGCGCCGCGCCCGGGCCAGGTGCTCGGGCGCAGCCCCTCGCCCAACGCCCGGGCAGCCCGGACGGGCCGGGGCCATGCGGTCCGGCCTCCCGGTGAAGACGACCGGTCCCTGGAGGAGCTGGTGAGCGAGCCCGGCATCGACGTGGAGACGGTGCGCGACCTCGAGCGGTTCGGTCTCATCACCCCGAAATTGGTCGGCAGCGTCGCCTACTACAGCCAGCAGGCCGCTGTCATCGCCCAGTTGGCTTCGGCCTTCGCCCGCCACGGGGTAGAGGCGCGCCACCTGCGGGCCTACAAGGGTGCGGCCGAACGCGAGGCAGGCATGGTCCAGCAGGTGATCATGCCTTTGCTACGGCAACGCAACCCTGAAGCCAGGCAGGCGGCGGCCGAAGCCATCGAGGAGCTGTCCCAGCTCGGAGGTGAGCTGCGCGCCGCCCTGTTGCGCGCCGCCCTGGCCGATCTGCACTGAACCAGCCAGCTATGACTGGCCAGCTATGACTGGCCAGCCGGCTATGACTGGCTAGACCGCTCTTCATTGATCGGACCGGCGGGCGCCACTTTTCGCCTCGGTCCGTAGCCCGGGGCGCTTGCCGGGTGCGCCTTCGGCGGTTGTAACGTTCATTCATGGTCGAGATGCACCTCTCCGCCGTCCGCGTCGAGTACCCGACCAATACCCCCATTCTCCTGCTACAGGAGGCGACGGGGGACAGGGCTCTACCCATATATATCGGGCGTCCCGAGGCGGAGGCCATCGCCACCGCCCTTCAGGGCGTGGTCACCAAGAGGCCTATGACGCACGACCTCATGAGGGACGTCCTGACCGAGGTTGGCCTGGTCCTCGACCACGTGGTGATAACCGAACTGAAGGACCAGACCTTTTACGCCGAGCTGCGGCTACGGCGTGGGGGCAGCAACTACGTCGTCTCCGCCCGGCCCTCGGACGCCATTGCCCTGGCGATCAGGGCCGGCGCCACGATCTACGCCGAAGAGGCTCTGCTCGACGCCGAGGGCATCGTCATCGCCCAGCGTGAGGACCTGGACGACCCGGGCGAAGGTGAAGAGCTGGTGGCCCAGTTCCACGAGTTCATTGAAGGCGTCCGGCCCGAGGACTTCGACAAGTAGCCACTGCCCGGCCCGGGCGGTTTTGCCGGAGCGGTTCTTGCGGGGGCGGCCGGGACAGGCCACACTGATGTAACTACCCCTATGTCGGGTCCGGTCGAGGAGGGCAAATGGAGCGCCAGGATATAGGAGGGGTGGGCCCGTCGGCGTCGAGCGGGGCCGAGGAAGGCTTCCGAGGGCCGCAGGTCTGCAACATCGTCGGCATCACCTACAGGCAGCTGGACTATTGGGCCCGTACGGACCTGTTGCGGCCATCGATCAGCGATGCCCGGGGCAGCGGGACCCAGCGGGTCTACGCGTACACCGACCTGTTGCAGCTGAAGGTCATCAAGCAGCTCCTCGACGCCGGTGTATCGCTGCGCTCGACTCGCAAGGCCATCGACTGCCTGCGGGCTTCAGGTGCTGACGTGGCCAGCGCCAGCCTTCTCATAGCCGATGACCGCAGCGTGCTGGCCCGTTCGGGGCCCGAGCTGTTCGACTTGCTGCGAGGGGGCCAGGGCGTGCTGAGCATCGTGCTCGGCATGGACAAGATCGTCTCCGAGGTCGACGCCGCCATCATGGAGATCGAGGCCCGTCGGGCGGGCTTGGCGGCGCACCCGAGCGCCGGCGCTGGCCCTTCGAACGGGCGCGGAGCGGCCACGGGCAGTTGAAGGGGCCCGGTGGGGCCGTCCTGGCGGCCGGGGGTAGGCTGAGCCCGGTGACCGATGGGACCAGCGGGCCCGGCGCAGCGGCCGGGCGCGGACCGGAGCCGCTGACCGCGGTCGGGGCCCTGCGGTACAGCCCCCTGGCTGCCTGGCACCAGGCCCACGGGGCCCACATGGTGGGCTTCGGGGGCTGGGAGATGCCCCTGGAGTTCGCCGCCGGCACGGTGGCCGAGCACCTGTCCTGCCGGAGGGACGCGGCGGTGTTCGACGTCAGCCACCTGGGGACGGTGCGCCTGGCCGGCCCTGACGCCCGGCCCACGCTCCAGCGGGCGCTCAGCAATGACCTGGCCAAGGTCCGCCCGGGAAAGGCGCAGTACAGCCACCTGCTGGACGAAGACGGCTCCGTGCTGGACGACCTCATCATCTGGTGGACGGCCGAGGACGGCTTCGATGTGATGCCCAACGCTTCGAACACGTCCCGGGTGCGGGCGGCGATCGGCGGCCGCGATGTGACCACTGAGCGGGCCGTCCTGGCTGTCCAGGGCCCCCGGTCCCGGGCGCTGATGGAGGAAGTCCTGCCCGAGGTCGTCACCGTAGGCCACTTCGGGGTGGGGGAGCTCACGTGGCGAGGCGTCCCCGTGGTCGTGGCCGGTACCGGCTACACCGGGGAAGACGGGGTCGAGTGTGCCGTGCCCGCTGGTGACGCCGTGGGCTTGTGGGAGGCCATCGTCGCCGCCGGGGCCACGCCGGCCGGCCTGGGCGCCCGCGACACCCTGCGCCTCGAGGCGGGCCTGCCTCTGCACGGCCACGAGCTGGGACCGGGCATAACTCCGCTCCAGGCCGGGCTGGGCTGGGTGGTGGCCTGGGACAAACCGGGCGGGTTCCGGGGGCGCGAGGCGCTGCTGGCCGAGCGGGCCCGTGGCCCGGGCCGGGTGCTGCGGGGCCTCGTCGGGCCTGGCCGTCAACCGCTGAGGGCCGGTTACCGGATCTTCCGGGACGCGGCCGATCTGGGCGAACTGACCAGCGGCAACTTCTCACCCGTTCTCGGCTGCGGCATCGGGATGGCCTTCCTCCCCCCCAGCGTCGCCGACGGCGAGGTCGTCGAGGTCGAGGCCAGAGGGAGGAGCCTGCCGTGCCAGGTCGTGCACCTACCCTTCGTCAAAAAACCGGCGCGGAGAACCTGAGCCATGGCCCATTACGTCCCCCACACCGACCAGGACTTCTCCCGCCTGCTCGGGGACCTCGGCCTGTCGCGCGCCGATGACCTTTTCGCCTGCGTCCCCGCCGCGCTGCGCTTGGCCGGCGGCCTGGACCTCCCGGCCGGGATGCCCGAGCCCGACGTCGCGGCCGAGCTGGCCCGCTTGGCCGCTGACAACCGCACGGGCTCGGAGCTGGTGTGCTTTGCCGGCGGAGGGGCTTACGACCACGACGTCCCGGCCGTCACCCGGGCCCTGGCGGGACGGTCGGAATTCGTCACCTCCTACACCCCCTACCAGCCCGAAGTGGCCCAGGGAGTCCTGCAGGCCCTCTTCGAGTACCAGACGCTGGTGTCAAGGTTGGCGGGCCTGCCCGTGGCCAATGCTTCGGTGTACGACGGGGCCACGGCCACCGTCGAGGCGGTCAACCTGGCCCTGGCCGCCACCGGCCGTAGCACCGTGTGGGTGAGCGGCGGCCTGAACCCGCGGTGGCGCGCCGCCCTGGCGACGCTGACGGCGGGCCGGGGCACGCATATCGTGGACGTGCCTTTGGCCGACGGCGTGGCCGACTGGGAGGGCATGGAGGTGGGCCAGGCCGCCGACGGGGCACCCGCTCCGGGCGCCCTGGTCGGTGCCTCACCGAACTACCTGGGGTGCATAGACTCTCTCCGGCGGGCACGGGACGTGGCCCGTCGCCGCGGCGCTCTTGTCGTGGGTGTCTTCGACCCCGTGGCGGCGGGGCTGCTGCGCACGCCGGGCGAGGAGGGGGCCGACGTGGCCGTGGCCGAAGGCCAGCCGTTGGGCGCCCCGATGGCTTTCGGGGGCCCCTACCTGGGGATGCTGGCCGTGGCGGCCGAACACGTGCGGCGCCTGCCGGGCCGCCTGGTCGGCCAGACCACCGACGGCCAGGGGCGCACCGCCTATGTCACCACCCTGCGCGCCCGCGAACAGGACATCCGCCGGGAAAAGGCGTCGTCCAACATCTGCACCAACCAGACCCTGGTGGCTGTGACCGCCATGGTGCAGCTGGCCTGGTTGGGCACGCATGGGCTCCGGGAACTGGCATTGCGCTGTGCCCGTGGCACCCGTTACCTGCGCCAGGCCCTGCTCGGTCTCCGCGGCGTGGAGCCCCTGGTCGGCGCCCCCGTCCTGCGGGAGTTTGCCCTTCGCCTGCCGGTAGGGCCCGACGTGGTGATCGAGCGCATGGCTGAAGAAGGCTTCCTGGCCGGCATAGCCGTCGAGGCGTGCGGCCGGGAGGGGTTGCTCGTCGCCGTGACCGAGAAGCGCACCCGGGCCGAAATGGACGCCTATGTGGCCGCACTGGGCAAGGTGGTGTCATGACCGGCGCCGCGCCCGGCGGCCGGGCCAGCTCCGCGCCGCTGTTGGGCCACGATGCCGAGCCGACCATCTTCGACTTCTCCGTGCCCGGCCGGCGGGCGGCGTCTTTCCGGACCACCGCAGTGCCCGAGTGGAGCGCCGAAGAGCTGGTGCCGGCCGAGGATCTGCGGCCCGAGCCCCCGGCCCTGGCCGAGATCTCCGAACGGGACCTCGTGGCCCACGTGACCCGGTTGGCCCACCGCCAGTACTCGGTCGACCTGGGGGCGTACCCGCTCGGCTCGTGCACCATGAAGTACAACCCCAAGGTGTGCGACGAGGCCGCCGCCCTGCCCGGCCTGACCGGCGCCCACCCGGCCACACCGGCGCCCTATGCCCAGGGCTGGCTGGCCCTGCTGTGGGGCCTTTCCGATGCCTTGTGCCGCATAACGGGGATGCACGCCGTCACCCTGCAACCCCCGGCGGGAGCGGCCGGGGAGCTGGCGGGGCTGCTGATCATGCGGGCGTGGCACCGCGGGCGGGGGCGCGCCCCGGACAAGGTGCTCATCCCGGACTCGGCCCATGGCACCAACCCGGCGTCGGTCAGCCTGGCCGGTTACCGCACCGTGAGCCTGCCTTCGGACAGCCGAGGCCTGGTCAGCCCGGCTACCCTGCGCCGGCACCTGGACGGCGACGTGGCCGGGATCATGCTCACCAACCCCAATACCCTGGGCCTGTTCGAGGAGGACATCGCCGAGCTGGCCGCCGCCGTCCACGACGCGCAAGGCCTGGTCTATTACGACGGCGCCAACCTCAACGCCATCCTCGGGGTCACCAGGCCCGGCGACATGGGCTTTGACATCGTGCACCTCAACCTCCACAAGACTTTCGCCGTGCCCCACGGCGGCGGCGGTCCCGGGGCCGGCCCGGTGGCGGTGACCGAAGCCTTGTCGGAGCTGCTCCCCGGCCCCGTGCCCAAGCGGCGCGACGACGGGAGCTTCGCCTGGGAGCAGCCGGCGCGCTCGATCGGCCGGGTGCACGGATGGCACGGCAACGCCCTGGCCCTGGCCCGAGCCTGGACGTACATCCTGGCCAACGGGGCCGACGGCCTACAGAGGGTATCGGAGGCGGCCGTCCTCAACGCCAACTGGTTGCTGAGCCGGTTGCGGGGCGTCTACGGCGTCCCCTTCGACCGGCCGGCCATGCACGAGGTCGTGGTGTCCACCAAGGCCGCCCCCGGCCTCCAGGCCGGCGTGCGCGCCCTCGACGTCGGCAAGCGCCTCCTCGAGAAGGGCTTCCACGCGCCCACGGTGTACTTCCCGCTCGTGGTGCCCGAGGCCCTCATGATCGAGCCCACCGAGACCGAAAGTCCCGAGACCGTCGCCGCTCTGGCCGCGGCGCTGGTCGAAATAGCCGCCGAGAGCCCGGCCATGCTGGCCGAAGCGCCCCGGACCACACCCATCGGCAGGGCCGACGAAGCTCGGGCGGCACGCTCGCTCGTCCCCACCTGGGACGCCTCCTTCAAGCCCCTATAGCCGGGACCGGGCAGAGGCCTAACCCAGGGTGAACTGCAGGTCCAAGGGCACGGCCGTGCCGGCGCCGGGGACGCTCATGGGGGTGCCGTCGACGGTCACGGCGACATGGGGCGGGTCGCCCAGGCGTATCCAGGCCGGCCCGGTGACCGAGGAGCGCTGGCCGGCCGACAGCGTCTCCTCGACCACGACCTGGCCCCGAGGGCTGCCCGCCTTGACTTCTATCCAGCACGGGCCGTTGGCTTTGACCACGATCGAGGCCGTCGCCGACGTGAGCTGGTAAGTGGCCGTCCCACCGTTGGCCGAGACCAGGACGGCCGGTTGGGGCGGGACGGTCGAAGCCGTCGTGGGCGTCGTCGTGCTGAGGGCCGGTACCGAAGTGGTCGTGGACCGGGCGGGGGCGACGGGCGGGCGCGGCGAGGTGCTCTGAGAGGCGACCGGGGCGCGCCGGGCGGGGTTGAGCAGCTCTACCCCGAGGGCCACGCCGGCCACGGCCACGGACACGGCGGCGACGGCCAGAGGCCACAGCACCGGCGACCTACGGCTCACCCGCGCCTCCGGCCCGGCCTGGCCTGCCGTCTTCCCCGCCCGCTGGGAGCCCGGGGCGACGAGCGCGGCAGGGACGAGCCCGGGCGACCTCCTGGTCCGGCCCGGGCCGCCGCCCTGCCCGCCCTTGGCAGTGGCCGCCGGGGTGACGTCGTCGAAATAGAACACCTGGGGCTGGATGACGGGCACGGGCCTGGTGGTCGGGTCTTCGGCCCGTACCGGTGGCATACCCGACCGCGTGATGTCGTCGCCGTCGCAGCTGTGGCCGTCAGCCCGGCCGGGAGGAGCGGGGGCACGCCGCCCCAATCGGGACCGGGCCGAAAGGCGCGGCGAGGTGGCCACGGCGTCGAGCGCCGCCACCGAAGGCTCGTGGTGGGAGGGCCGGCGGAACGCCGACGTCCTGACCGGGCCGGGCAGAGTGACCTCCCGGGGCGGCGGCAGGGTGGGGGCGCTACCCACCGGGTGGCCACTACTGCCGATCACCCGGACGTGGGCCTGGTGGTCCCCCGTCTCGATGTGGGCCCCCGGTGCCCCCTCAACGGGAGTGGTGAACCTGGCTAAGGTGTGGAGCGCTTGCTGGTGGCGTTCGACCGAGCGCGAACGAGCCCACATCCCTCGCCCGATGTGCACTGCTGCGGCCAGAGCACAACCGATCAAAAGGACGATGAGCAACGTTTGCATCTGTGCTCCTTAACGCTGTTCATCCGCTTCGCGTTTAAACATTACGGTACTTACCAGATGCTTTGGCGCATGGTCGGTGGCCGCGCCGTCGTCGCCGTCGGGTATGGCGCACCGCATATGGGCTTTTCGCTACACATGGCGGCCGAGTGAAAAGATCGTGCCGTTCCGGTCCCGTTCTAGCCCGGGCCGGTGCCGGGCTGCGGCTCGGAGAAAGGACGTCGTGGACCGCTTACGCCCCGTGGTCGCGCTGGCAATCGGGTTTGGGGCCGGGGCCGTACCTTTCTCCAATTGGGGAGCGCGTCGGTTCGCCGGTGTCGACCTGCGCTCGGTGGGCACCGGGACGGTGTCGGGGAGCGGCTTGTACGACGTCGCCGGGAAGGGCCCCCTCGTGCTGGTGGGGCTGGCGGAGCTGGGCAAGGGCGCCCTGGGCCCATTGGTGGCCGGTCGGGACCGCCCATGGGCGGCGTCGTTGGCGGGCGGAGCGGCCGTCACCGGCCACAACTGGTCACCGCTGCTCGGAGGGGCCGGCGGCCGGGGCATCTCGCCGGCCATGGGAGCTCTTCTGGTGAACGCACCGGCGGGGACGCTGGTGCTGCTGGCGGGCCTGGCGGTGGGTAAGTGGGCCGGCGAGACGGCCTTGGGCTGCCTGCTCGCGGACGTGGCCCTCGTGCCGGTGGCGGTCCGTGCCCACGGGCGTAAGGGCGGGTTGGCGGCGTGCGCCGTACTCCTGCCCATGTTGGCCAAGCGGCTGTCGGGCAACGGGGCGCCTACGGGCGGGCGCCCCGAGGTGTACCTGTGGCGCCTTTTGTTTGACCGGGACAGCCCGACCAGAGCGGGGGTTGCCAACGGAGCGAGTGCGGCCAGTCGAACGGAGGAAGAGCGCTGAGCGTCGGGATCGTAACGGACAGCGCATGCTCGCTCCCGGCCGACCTGGCCCGGGACAACGGCGTGACGGTGGTCCCGATGTGGGTCAACGTCGGCGGCCGCCAGTTCCCCGACAACGAGCTCAACGTGCACGAGCTCATCGGGCACACGCCGGAAGGGGTCAGCACGTCCGGGCCGGCACCCGGGGAGCTGGCACGCGCCGTCGAGGTGGCCGACCAGGGCGACGGGGCCCTTATCCTGACCGTCTCCCGCAAGATGAGCGCCGTTTACGACGCCGCCCGTGTTGCTTCCCACCTTCTGGCCGGCAGGTCGGTGGCCGTCCTGGACACAGGGACCGCCGCCGGGGCGCAGGGTTTGGTGGTCCTGGCTGCCGCCCGCGCCGCCCGGGACGGACAGCCCTTGAGCGTCGTCGTCAAGGCGGCCGAAAGGGCCGCCCACGGGGCCAGATTGGTGGCCACGCTGCCGTCCCTCGACCACCTGGCGCGGGGAGGCCGCGTCCCCGGGGCGGCATCGTGGGGAGCACGCTGGCTAGGGCTTCATCCCCTGTTCGAGTTCCGGGAGGGCAGCGCCCGGCCGCTGCGACCGGCGCGCGGCCGCCAGGGCGCCTGCCAGCGCATGATCGCGTTATGGGCCACGGGACTGCAACGCGAGCTCCGCCTGGGTGCCCGGCTCCACGTCGCCGCTTTGCACGCGCAGGACCCGGAGATCGCCGAGGAACTTCTCCGGGAAGTCACTTCCCGCGCCGAGCCGGCTAGCAGCTTCGTCGGTTCCTTCACTCCGGTGATGGTGGCCCACACCGGGCCGAGCTTGGCCGGCCTGGCGTGGTGGTGGGAAGAACCGCCGGGCCACGACCGCGGCCGGCCTGTCCTCCCGGCGTCGTCGCGCCGGGGCTAGGCGCAATTAGGCGCAACTAAACGGCGGGGGCAGCCACCGGCTCCGAGTGGCGGATCCCCCGGCGGAACCACCAGGACGACACCACGATCCCCGCCAGGGTGAGGAAGGCAGACAGGCCTGTTTTTGCTGCGAGATAGGTGGTTATGGGCACGTTCACCAGCAAGGCTATGGTCCCGGCGGCATTGGCCAGGCTGACCAGGGCCCACAACAGGCTGATGCGCACGAACAACTTGTGGACCCGGGGCCGGGTAACGAACCACGCCGGCAGGGGCACGAAGTCGTGCGCCAGTTTTTCCGCCAGGGGCCGGCCCAGAGGTACCGAGAGCAGGAAGGCGCCGCCCAGCAGGGCCGTGGCCAGCGATGGCTGCAAGAAGTAGAGGAACAGGCTGCTGCCGCTGGCCAGTGCCAGCACCGAGCGGGCGGTGAGCCCCAGGGTCGCGATCAGTAGTAACCCGGGCAGCCGCTCGCGGCGCCAGATGCGGCGCACGAGGGCCAGGTAGTTCCAGCCCAGGGCGGCACATATGGCGCCGGTCGGGCCCAGCGCCCACAGTGCGGCATAAAAAAGGGCCAGCGGAACGAGCATGGCCTCGAGGACCTTGGGAAATGAACGCCAGGCCAGGTCGCGCAAACGCGGGAGCTCGAAGTGGTGATGTTCCACACTCTTTGGTCGGCCCGAGCGCGGAGTCCTTGAGGGGGCATTGTCGCCCGCCGCCGTCCCGGGGGCGAGAAAGCCTGGCAGGTCCACAAAACTCCCTTTTCACCAACGGCGGGGCACGACGCGCTTTCTGCGCCGTTTTCGGCTTGTGCGACGGCCGCCTGGTCGCGCCAGGGAAAGTTGTGAACAGGTGGGCTGCTCACTGATGCCCCGACCCGCCGCCGCGGTCGCTGCACCATGGTCGCACGTTCAAGCCTGTTATACCCAATCGGGCCGCGGTTTAGTCGCCGCGTTCAGCAAACTATTAGGCCGTCGGGGCCGGGCGTTGAGGGGGGCCACGACTTGTCCCGGGCCTCGGGCTGACAACGACCTGTAGGAAGGCCCCCTTCGAGCCCGCGCCCGGCACGGCCAGACGGACCTAGGGCAATGTGCCGCCGGGAAACGTCGGCGGCGCCGGGCGGGGTGGCGCCGCCGCTGGGAGTGTGGTGAGCGGCGAGAGGCCCGGGTGGGGAAGCCTCTGACAACTGGCCCAGGCGCACTAGCGTTTGGCAGGAAGTGCGCTCCCCGGCTGTTAAAGGTGTGGGGGACGAGGCCCCACGAGCACGGGCCGCCGCAGGCCAGACTGCGAACGGCGCCCTGGCGACCACCCGCCGGCCGAGCCGGCGGGTGAAGGTGGCCCGCGCCGTACTGGAGGTCCTGGTACTGGCGGCCGCGGCCGTGTTCGTGCTGCGCCGCGCCGGCAACTTGGCTCTGGTCTCGGCCACCTTTGACCACCTGCACTGGCACTGGCTGTTCGTAGCCGTTGGGGCCGAGGCCGGCTCGATCACCATGTTGTCGTGGCTCCAGCAGCGGCTCCTGCGGGTCGGGGACCTGCCCGTGACCGTGGGCAACCTGCTGCCGGTGAC
>JBEKNX010000089.1:0-12604 GCA_049522375.1 Acidimicrobiales bacterium
TTCTTCGTCACTGAGCACCAGGACGGCTTTAGGTCGACCAGCTCGAGCCATACGAACCTCCATCGTCGCATGGCAAGAACGCGCCGCCAACCAGGTTAATTCCCAGATCACCAGATTTTCATTAGAAACCTCAGAATCAGGACACTAGATACGTCGGCCATGACTGGACATCGAGCCTCGTACCGAAGTTCTCTTAGGCGGTCGCTAATATTTGCTCAACACTGAGCCTAAGAACCTCTGAGGCGCCGACTTCAACGTGGTAACGGATGTGCTTCGCGCTCGCGAAAAGCTGGCGGAGCCACAGATGAAACTAACCGGGTCATTGGGAGGCCAGGGCGGCGAGGACGTCTGCCTTGGCCGCCCGGCGTGCCGGCCAACTGGCCGCGGCCAGACCGAGCAGGGCCGAAAGGACCAGGAACACGACGAGGCTGACGAACGGGACGACGATGTCGGTGATGCCCTGACGTTCGAGCGACGCCGCCAATGCGGCACCCAGCCCGGTCCCGATTATGCACCCGACGATGGCACCAAAGACAGCGATGATCACCGACTCGGAGCGCACCATCGCTCGCACCTGCCGGCGTTTCATCCCTACAGCTCGCAGCAGGCCTATCTCGTGGGTGCGCTCGAAGACCGAGAGCATGAGGGTGTTCACAATGCCGATGAGGGCGATGACGATAGCCAAGGCCAGTAGGGCGTAGACCAGCCCGAGCAACTGGTCCACCTGCGCCTGCTGAGCCTTGTCGAACTGGGCGCGGGTCTGGACCTGTAGGCCGGGGAACGCCTTGAGCCCCTTGTCCAGGGCAGCACCGAGGTTGCCGGCTCCACGGCCCGCCCCGACCAGAACCGCAACGGGTAGCGGGGCGGTGAAGTGGGAGAGGAAGAAGCTATCGGCGACCACGAAGTTGCCCAACAGGGCGTTGGGCTTGAAAACCCCGCCTATCGTGATGGTCGACCTGCCGGTCCGGGCGAATGTCACCGGTACGACCGAGCCCACCGAGAGGTGCTTCGTGCTGGCCGTGGTGGTGTCGACGAGCAGCTGGCCGGCGGCCAAAGCGGGGGCCCCTCTCCCGGCGGTCACCGCCAGTATGACCGTCTTCGGAAGCTGGACGGCGGAGACAGCAGTCAGGCCCGATAGGGATTGCTGGAACTCGAACTGCCCGTTGTACACCGCCGAGACGGCGGTGGTACCGGGAACGCGGGAGGCGGCAGTGGCGACCGAGTTGCTGAACTCGCCGGCCCCTGCGCTCGAACTGGTGATTATGTAGTCGGCGCTGACAGCGTTGTTGACGCTGCTGGTGGCCGATTTGGACAGCGAGGCGCCGAAGACAGCGATCGCCGCCACCAGGGCCAGGCCCACCATGAGGGCGGCGCCGGTCTGGGCGGTCCGGCGTCGATCGGGCATACCCCCCATTTGTGCCGGGGGTTCCCCCTACTGGCGGGGCGTGGGCCGCCCTGCCGTGCGCCGGTCAGTGCCGGCCCGGCACCTGAGCCATGCCTCTTCCTGGGAGGCTGAGCCGGCTGGAGCGGCGCCACGGTCGTTAGCGAGCGGCACGGCTGGGGTGGTAGCACTACCCGCTCCATGGGGGCCCTTGCGGGCTCTGGCCGCGGCTGCCAGGATGTCGCCATGCTCGATCATCTGTCAATCCAGTGCGCCGACGTAGCCAAGAGCGCGGCCTTCTACGACGCAGTTTGCGCCCCTATTGGCGCTGGGCGGGTAATGGACTTCGGCGAAGTGATCGGCTTTGGTGTCGGCCCCAAGCCCGAGTTCTGGATCGGTCCCCGGACGACAGGAGAAGGGTTCCGGGAGTCCCACATCGCCTTCGCCGCACCCAGCCGGGCGGCCGTTGGGGCCTTCTTCGAAGCGGCCGTGGCCACCGGCGCCGAGACCTTGAACGAGCCGCGTCTGTGGCCCGAGTACCACCCCAATTACTACGGAGCCTTTGTGCGCGACCCCGACGGCAACAACGTCGAGGCCGTCTGCCACGAGCCGGAGTAGCGCCGGGCTTCACCGTCGCCGCCGGTGGACGGCCACCCGCCCCCTCAACCCACTCGCCCCCTCAACCCAGCCGGCCCCTCAACCCAGCCGAAAGGCCGCCTTGGGCAGCCGGTAGGCGAAGTCCCCCGCCAGTTCGGCGGCGTCTTCGGGCGCCAGGCGGTGCTCAGCCACCAGGCGGGCCAGGAAGGCACAGTGTGCCCGGCGGGCCAGGTCGTGGCGCGCCGGGATCGAGCAATAGGCGCGGGTGTCGTCGACGAAGCCGGCCGACTTGCCGAAGCCGGCACTTTCGGTGATGGCGCCCCAGAACCGCGCCATAGCGTCCGGCGAGTCGAGGAACCACCACGGCGCCCCGAGCCACAGGCCCGGGTAGTAACTGGCCATCGGCGCCAGTTCCCGGGAGAACGACGTCTCGTCCACCGTGAAAGCGACCATCCGGAAGCCGTGATGGGAGCCGAAGCGGTCCAGCAAACGCTGGAGGGCGGCGGTGTAGCCCGTGGCTACAGGGAAATCGGCACCGAGGTCCGGGCCGTAGCGGGTCAGGGCGACCGTGTCATGGCTTCGCCACACGCCGGGGTGCAGTTGCATGACCAGGCCGTCCTCGGCGGACATGCGGGCCATCTCCATGAGCATGTGCGCGCTGAAGGTGGCCGTACTGGCCGGGTCGTGGGGCCCGAGCCGGAGCCGGTCGTAGAGCCGGGACGCTTCCCGCTCGCTCAGCTCCAGCGCCTCGGGGGAAAGGTGGCCGTGGTCCGTAGCCGTCGCCCCCAGCGCTTTGAAGGCGGCTCGCCGCGCCTCGAGAGCAGCGATGTAGCCGCGGTACGTCGTGGTATCGATGCCGGAGACGTCGGCCAACCTGTCGAGCTGCTCGCCCCACCGACCGGTCCGGGAGGGGTCGATCACCATGTCCGGCCGGAACGTAGGCACGACCTTGCCCTCCCAGGTCGGGTCGTCGCGCAAGGCTGTGTGCGCCGAAAGGTCGTCCAGGGGCGAGTCCGTTGTGGCCAGGACCTCGAGGCCGAAGCGCCGGTACAACGCCCGGGGGCGCAGCTCCGGCGAGCTGAGCTGCTCGGCGACGCGGTCATAGGTCTCGTCGGCTGTGCTGTCCCTGAGCGGCTCGTCGATGCCGAACAGGCTGGCGAGCTCGTCTTCGAGCCAGAGCCTCATCACCGTCCCCCGGAAAACCGGCCAGTACCGGCACAATCGGCGCCACACTTCCCGGGGCTCGGCCACAGGCCCGGTTTCGCCCGGGGCGCGGAAGCCGAGGTCGGCGAAGGAGGCTCCGTGCGCATGCAAGAGGCGCAGGACGTAATGGTCGGGTCTCACCAGCAGCTCGACCGGGCCTGGGTAAGGCTTGTCCTCGGCCAGGACGGCGGCGTCGACGTGACCGTGGGGCGATATCAGCGGGAGCTCGGCCACCTGGCGGTACAGGTCGAGAGCCACCTCTCGCAGCGCCGGCTCGGAGGGCAACAAACGGTGGGGGTGAGGGAACATCGGGTGCGGGCGAACGGTCACCCCCAGACCGTACCGCACCCCTCGCCGGTGGCGAGCGGGCGCCACGACGACCGGCTATTCGAGCGGGCCGGGGTAGGCCGCTTCGGCTTTGTCCCCCAAGGCTTTGACCTGTTTGTGCACCAGGACGACCAGGGCTAGGACCACGGTGACGGCCGCGGTGCCGATGACGATGTCGATCGTACCCGACAGTTTTGCCAGAGTTTTGGCCGCGTTATAGGACAGAGCGGTATAAACGCCCGCCCACACGACGGCACCGGCGGAGCTGGCCAACGCGAACCTCTTCCATTCCATGTGCACGGTGCCGGCCAGGAACGAGATGTAGGTCCGTAAAACAGAAACGAAACGCCCGAAAAAAACAACTTTGCCCCCCTGGCGGTCGAGAACGTACCTCCCGACCTTCAGTTTGCGCTCGTCCAGGCGCACCTTGCTCCCGTACCGGCGGGCCAGGGCGAACCCGCCCTGGGCCCCGATCAGGTAGCCGAAGACGTTGCCGGCCACGGCCGACACCACGGCCACCACGAATATGGCCCAGGGGTTGAGGCGGTGGGTGTGGCCGGCGTACGCGCCCGCGGCTATGAGGGCCGTCTCACCCGGTATCGGGATGCCAAGGCTCTCCGCCGCGATGAACGCGAAGATCGCCCAGTACCCGTAGGAGCTGATCAGGTGGGACGTGTTCATCGCCGGCCTGGGAGCCTACTCTTCGCCTGCTGGTCACGCCGGCATGACGAGTATGGTCATGGGCATGGGCAGCACGGGCCATGGCGGCGAGTTGCGCCTGGGAGTGCTCGCTTCGGGCCGCGGGACGGTACTGGAGGCCATCCTGGGCGCCGGCCTCGACGTCTGCGTAGTGGTGACCGATCGCCAGTGCCGGGCACTTCAGGTGGCCGCCGAAGCCGGTGTGCCCGCGGAGCTGCTGCTCCGGGCCGGCTTCGGCAAGGACTTCGACCGCCGCGCTTACACCCGGCAGCTGGTCAAGCTCCTCGAGAGCTACAGAGTGGACGTGGTGGCAATGGCCGGCTTCGGCACCATCTTCAGTCCCGAGATCTTCGCCGCCTTCCCGGGGCGCGTCCTCAACACTCATCCGGCATTGCTGCCCGCTTTCAAGGGCTGGCATGCCGTTCGGGACGCTCTGGCCGCAGGCGTGAACGTCACCGGCACGACTGTCCACCTGGCGACCGAGCGAGTGGACGACGGGCCTGTCCTGGCCCAGGAGGAAGTGCCCGTCCTGGCCGGCGACACCGAACAGACCCTGCACGAGAGGATCAAGGCCGTCGAGCGCCGGCTCTACCCGCGAACCATCGGACGGTTCCTGGCCCAGCTCGGCCAGAGCCGGGCAACGCCGGTGACGACACCAGGAGGCGATGGCGTGAAAGCGCTGCTTTCCGTTTATGACAAGACCGGTTTGGACGAGTTCGCCGCCGCGCTGGTAGCCGCGGGCTACCAGTTGGTGGCCAGCGGGAAAACGGCGGCCGCTCTTGAGGGTGCCGGCCTCCCGCACACAACTGTCGAAGCCGTGACCGATTGGCCCGAAATGCTGGGCGGGCGGGTGAAAACTCTCCACCCGCGCCTTCACGCCGGGGTACTGGCCGACCTGGAGGACCCCGGGCACCGGGAAGACCTGGCTCGGCACGGCATCGACCCGATCGGCCTGGTGGTGTGCAACCTGTACCCGTTCCGGTCCCAGCCTTCGGTCGAGATGATCGACGTAGGAGGGGTGACGCTCTTGCGGGCCGGGGCCAAGAACTGGGCTCGGGTCGGCGTCGTCGTGGACCCCGCGGACTACCCCATGGTGATCGGGAAGATGCAGGGCGTGGACGCCCTGGACGAGGACCTCAGGCTCTACCTGGCCCGTAAAGCCTTCGCCCACACCGCCGCCTATGACGCCAGCATCGTCAGCTGGCTGGACGACGTGGTCGACGGCCGAGCGAGCACGGAGGCACCGGCGGGGCACGACCCTGTCGAGGGCCACGAACGACCGCTGCCGCCGACGCTGCACCTGTCCCTCGAGCGTGCTCAACCGTTGCGGTATGGCGAGAACCCCCACCAGTCCGGCGCCCGTTACCGGAGCACGGGCCAGGCGAGCTGGTGGGACGAAGTCGTCCAGCACGGTGGTCTGGAACTTTCCTACCTCAACCTTTATGACGCCGACGCCGCCTGGGCCCTGGTCCACGAGATCGCCGACCTCGGCCCGGCGGCGGCCGTGGTGGTCAAGCACGCCAACCCCTGCGGCGCGGCGGTGGCCGCCAGCCTGCTCGACGCCTACGAGGGTGCCTTCGAGTGCGACCCCATGTCCGCCTTCGGGGGGATCGTCGCCCTCTCCGCGCCCGTGGACGAGGGACTGGCGGCGACGATGGTCGCCAACGCCAAGGCCGATGTCGTTATCGCCCCGGCTTACAGCGACGAGGCGCTGGCCCTGTTCGCCGCCAAACGCAAGAACATGCGGGTGCTCGCCGCCCCGGCGCCGGTGGCGGAGCGGTGGCACGTGCGCCAGGTGAGCGGGGGGTGGCTGGTACAAACGCCTTACCGTCTGGTGCAGGGCCCGGAAAAATGGCAGGTGGTGACGTCCGTCCAACCCAGCGAGGAAAATTGGCAGGACCTCCAGCTGGCGTGGAGGGTGTGCGCGGCCGTCAAATCGAACGCCATCGTGCTGACCGCCCACGGAAAGGCCGTGGGCATCGGCGGCGGTCAACAAAACCGGGTCTCGCCTGGAGAACTGGCCGTGGCGCGCGCCGCCGGGAGGGCGGTGGGCGGCGCCGGGGCGAGCGACGCGTACTTTCCTTTCCGAGACGGGTTCGACATGGTCGCCGCCGCCGGCGTGAGCTGTGTCGTACAACCGGGCGGCTCGGTCCGGGACGCCGAAGTTATCGCCGCCGCCGAGGAACATGGCATTGCCATGGTGTTCACCGGCGAGCGCCAGTTCCGGCACTGAGCCATTGAGGAGGGCCAGTTGACCGCAGTCGTGATGTCCGGCGCGCCCGTCGCCGAGGCCGTACTGGCCGACGTGGGAGCGCGGGTGGCCGCGCTCGGCCGCGCCGGCAGGGCCGTCGGCCTGGGGACCATCCTGGTCGGTGACGACCCGGCCAGTGCCCACTACGTAGCCCGCAAGCACGAGACTTGCCAGCGCTTCGGCATCGCTTCGGTCGATGTCCGCATCCCGGCCGGAGCCGGCCCAGAGGATCTGTTCGGCGCCATCGACCAGCTCAACGCCGACCCGGCTGTGGACGGCTTCTTAGTGCAAAACCCTGTGCCCCCTGGCTTCGACTATGCGGAGGCGCTGGCCCGCGTATCGCCGGCCAAGGACGTCGACGGCCTTCACCCGGTCAACCTCGGCTACCTGGCCCTCGGTGAACCGGGCCACCCGCGGCCGTGCACGCCGCTCGGCATCCGGGCCATGCTGGCGCACTACCACGTACCGGTGGAGGGCCGGTCGGTCGTCGTCGTGGGGCGGGGCCCGACCCTCGGTCGCCCCCTGGCCCTGCTCCTGTCCCTCAAGGAGCCCGGGGCCAACGCCGCCGTCACCGTCGTGCACACCGGCGTGAAGGACTGGCCCGAGCACACCCGCCGGGCCGACATCGTCGTGGGCGCCGCCGGCGTGCCCAACATGATCACGCCGGACGTGGTGGCGCCGGGTTCGTGCGTGATCGGGGGCGGCATGACCTGGGAGGGGCGCAAGGCGCTGTCAGACGTGGACGAACGCTGCGCCGAGGTGGCGGCCTGGGTCACCCCCCGCCTCGGAGGTGTGGGCGTCACCACCGTGGCCATGCTCCTGGCCAACACCGTGGCGGCGGCAGAAGCCGCGCTCCGCCTTATCCTTTAGTAATGGCCACCGTCTCCGAGCTGCTGGCGGCCGGGAAGACGTACTCCTTCGAGTTTTTCCCGCCCAAGAACGATGCTGAGCAGGCTCGCCTGGTGGAGACCCTCCTCGACCTCCAGCCCTTGCGCCCCTCGTTCGTGTCCGTGACCTACCGGGCCGGGCCCTCCTCCCGACAGCGCACGACCGACCTCGTGTTCTCCATGCTGCGCTTGACCGCTCTCAACCCGATGGCCCATCTGACCTGCACCGGCCACAGCCGCCTCGAGCTGGCCGACATCCTGGTGAGCTTCCGCAAGGCAGGCGTCGAAAACTTGATGGCCCTGGGCGGCGACCCGCCGGCGGACGCCTCCGTGGGGCCAGGTGAACTGGCTCACGCCCTGGAACTAGTGGAGCTGGCCAAGGCCATCGGCGGCTTCTGCATCGGCGTCGCCGCCCACCCCGGCCGCCATCCCCGGTCGCGCAGCCTGGCCAGCGACCGGCGTTTCCTGGCCCAGAAGTTGCGGGCCGCCGACTTTGCCGTGACCCAGTTCTTCTTCGATCCGGCCGACTACTTCTCGCTGGTGGACGACTTGGCCGCCCGGGGCCTCACCAAGCCCGTGCTGCCGGGCATCCTGCCGGTCACCAGCCTGTCGTCGGTCCCCCGCATGGCGGAGATGGGGTGCGCCGTGCCCGCTCGGCTCGTCGAGCGCCTCGAAGCGGCCGACGCTCGGGGCGGCCGGGCCGACATGGTCAAGGCCGGCGTGGACGCGGCCACCGAGCTGTGCACGACCTTGCTGGACCAAGGCGCGCCGGGGTTGCACTTTTACACGTTCAACCGTTCGGAGGCGACGCGGCGCATCCACGCCAACCTCGGCCTGTCAGTCGTGGCCGGTTAGCCGGCGCGCTCAGACCGACCTGAGGCGCTCGTTGGTGATCCTTATGGCATCGGCGTTGTCATCGACCAAGAGGTACCGGCGGCCCAACCTCTGTGCCGCCACTCCCGTCGTCCCGCTCCCGCAGAAAAAATCAGCCACCAGTTCGCCCGGGTTGCTCGAGGCCCTGACTATGCGCTCGAGCAACTTGAGAGGTTTCTGGGTGGGGTAGCCGGTCCGCTCGGCACTGTTGGTGGGCACGATGGTGAGCCACCACGTGTCAGTGGGGAGCTTCCCTCGGGCCGCCTTGTCCGGGCCGACCAGTCCCGGTGCCATGTACGGGATGCGGTCGATGTCACCGGCGTTGAAGGTCCAGCGTGCCGATTTCGAATACCAGAGGATGTTGTCGTGCTTGCGGGGCCAGCGGTCCTTGGCCCTGCCGCCGTAGTCGTAAGCCCAGATGACCTCGTTCAGGAAGCGTTCCGGGCCGAAGAGCTCGTCGAGCAGCACCCGGGCGTAGTGGGCGGCATGAAAGTCCAGGTGCAGGTACAGCGACCCGGTCGGACGGAGGGCCCGGTGCACCTCCGACAAGCACTGGCGCAGGAACTCGAGGTACTCCGCGAAGCTCATGTCGTCCCGGTACCGGTACTCGGAGACGACCTCGAACGGGTAGCGCCGGCCGCCGAAGCCCACCCGTTCCCGGGCGCCTGCGCCCGTCCGGATGGACCCCAGGCGCCGGACCTGGCCCGTGCCGAACGGGGGGTCGATGTAGACCAGGTCGATGCAACCGTCGGGCACGCCCGCCAGGACGTCCCGGCAGTCAGCGAGGACGACGCCCTCGGGCGCAGCCCCGGGGCGCGGTACCGCCGTCATCGCGGAGAGCGCCTTGCTCTGACTGGGGAGAGCGCTCCTAATTTCACAGCAGAGAAGGCTAGGGCCTTGCTCGCGGCCGGGAGGGGACCCCCGGGCCGGTAGCCGGGAGCGGCCTCGTCCGGCTGGGCGACGGGGGACATAGGCTGGCCAGCCATGGCAGACAAGATCACGATGGGGCCGGACGGGGACCTTCAGGTCCCCGCTGAGCCCATAATCCCCTTCATCGAAGGCGACGGGACAGGTGTGGACATCTGGCCCGCGGCCCGACGAGTAATAGACGCCGCCGTCGCCAAGCAGGGGCACAGCATCGCCTGGACCGAGGTGCTGGCCGGGGAGAAGGCGTTCCGGCAGACCGGCAACTGGCTGCCGGGGGAGACACTGGACGCGTTCCGTGAGTACCTAATTGGCATCAAGGGCCCATTGACTACACCGGTGGGCGGGGGCTTCCGCTCGCTGAACGTCGCCCTGCGCCAGCTCCTGGACCTTTACGTCTGCCTACGACCGGTCCGGTGGTTCCAGGGCGTGCCCTCCCCGGTCAAGCGCCCCGAGCTGGTCGACATGGTCATTTTCCGGGAGAACACCGAGGACATATACGCCGGTCTGGAAGTCGAAGAAGGGACACCGGAGGCAAAACGGCTGATCGAGTTCCTCCACGAAGAACTTGGCTGGAACGTCCGGTCCGACTCGGGCATCGGCATCAAACCGATCTCCGTGACGGCCAGCAAGCGCCTGGCCCGGGCCGCCCTGCAGTACGCCGTGGACCACGGGCGCAAGTCGGTGACCCTGGTGCACAAGGGCAACATCCAGAAGTTCACCGAAGGCGCTTTCCGCAAGTGGGGCTACGAAGTGGCCCGGGACGAGTTCGCCGAGGTCGCCGTGAGTTGGGAAGAGTGTGGAGGCCGGCCCGGCAACAAGATCCTGGTGAAGGACAACATTGCCGACATCACGTTGCAACAGGTCCTCACCCGGCCCGAGGACTTCGACGTCATCGCCACCACCAACCTCAACGGCGACTACCTTTCCGACGCCATCGCCGCCCAGGTCGGCGGGATCGGGATCGCGCCGGGAGCCAACATCAACTACGAGACCGGCCACGGGATTTTCGAGGCCACCCACGGCACCGCCCCGAAGTACGCCGGCCAAGACAAAGTCAACCCCGGTTCGGTGCTGCTCTCAGGCGTCCTCATGCTCGAGCACCTGGGCTGGCAGGCAGCCGCCGATGACATTGTGCGGGCCCTTAAGCAAACGATCGCCGACCGTGTCGTCACTTACGACTTTGCCCGCCAGATGGAGGGGGCCAAAGAGGTCAGGACGTCCGAGTTTGCCGACGCCATAATTGAGCGGCTCTAGGATCGGCGCTCCATGCCCAATCCCTCCCCAAGCCTCGCCGGCGCCCCGGGGCGGCCGTTGACCCCCGGCCGGCCAGTGAACGTCGCCATCACCGGAGCTGCCGGGCAGATCGCCTACAGCCTCCTCTTCCGGGTCGCCAGCGGCTTGATGCTCGGCCCTGAGCAGCCCATCGCCCTGCGGCTCCTGGAGATCCCGGCTGCGCTGGGCGCTTTGAAGGGGGTCGTGATGGAGCTCGAGGACTGCGCCTTTCCGCTCCTCTCCGGCATCTCCATAAGCTCCGACCCGCACGAAGCCTTCGGCGACGCCGATGTTGCCCTGCTGGTCGGCGCCCGGCCCCGCAGCAAAGGCATGGAACGCAGGGATCTCCTGGAAGCCAACGGGGCCATCTTCAGTGTCCAGGGCCAGGCTCTGGCGGCTAGCGCCAGCCGCGACGTGCGCGTGCTGGTGGTGGGCAACCCGGCCAACACCAACTGCCTGGTCGCTGCCCACAATGCCGGTCTGGGCCCTACGGGCTTGGCCCCCGGACAGTTCGCGGCCATGACGCGTCTCGACCACAACCGCGCCGTTGCCCAGGTCGCGGCCAAGGCCGGGGTGCCGGTGGCATCGGTTACCAACCTGGCTATCTGGGGCAACCACTCGGCTACCCAGTACCCCGACATCTTCCACGCCAAAGTCGACGGCCAGCCCGCCCTCGACCGGGTGGGCGGTCGCGATTGGGTCGAGATGCACCTGCTGCCCACGGTCCAGCAGCGAGGGGCGGCTGTCATCGACGCCCGGGGCGCGTCCAGCGCCGCTTCCGCCGCCAACGCCGCCGTCGACAGCGTGAGGGACTGGTGCCTCGGTACCCGGGCTGGCGACTGGACGTCCATGGCCGTGAGCTCCGACGGCTCTTACGGCACTCCGACCGGCATCTACTGCTCTTTCCCGGTGACGACCGGCCACTGGGGCTACCAGGTCGTACCCGGGCTTGACATCGACGATTTCTCGCGCCAGCAGATAGACCGCAGCACCGCCGAACTGGTCGAGGAACGCGACAACGTCGCCAACCTCGGGCTTTTGCCCTGAGCCGACGGCCGGCGTGCCCGGCCGGAGGGCCAGGCCGGAGCGACTGCCCGGCGCGACCTCAGTGCGTTAACGCCGGCGGGCTCACCAACCCCAGCCGGTGCAGGTACGACAGCTTGCGCTCTACCGCGGCTCGCCATGCGTTCAAGTCCGTGTCGAAATGAGCTCGGTCGCCATCTTCGTAGGCGTGCTCGAGTTCGTCGAACGCCTCGTCCTCGGCGTCCAGCAGGGCACGGTACTTGGTTAGGAACTGGTCGTCCACAACGTCGCAGAGCATTTTGCGCCTGCACCTCCAGTTTCCGGTAGAGGGGGGTGTTTAACCTGGAACTACCACTATCGCTCTTTGGAAGCCCAAAGTTCAACTGGTTCAGAGGCTTTCTTCGCTACTCCCTAGGTTCTCGGCTCGCCACACCTCCGGCCGCCGACCGGCCCCCGGGCCCAATGCGCCGCTCAGAGCGCAGGCGACGGCTCCAGGCGGCATGTGCTGAGGCGGAGGTTGGCACTGAACCTGTCCGCCAGGCCGGCCTGGCGGGCAGCATCGCTGCGGGCCTCGACGGCGGCCAGGCGGGCCGAGCTCGGCAGCGGTCGGGGCATGAGGCGCCCGCCCGAGCGAACGGCAGGGCCGACAATGGAGGCATAGCGGCGCTGGTCGGCAGTGAAGTTCTGCCACGTCTGCAACCACTCCTCGACAGGCCCTTCGATGGCGCGACCGACAGGGACAGCACTGAGCCGTTGGCGCAGCAGGTCGAGCTGATCGGCCGCGGCGAGGACGCTGGGCCCATCGAGGTCGTCGGCCAGCACAGTCCGGTACCGCGGCAACGTCGCCTGGCATTCTCGGCTGGCCAGGGCAGCGAACTCGGCCAGGGCGCGGCTGTTCGCGTCCAGTACGGTCCCGGGGGCCCGGTACGGAGCCATGACCGCCACGCTCGAAACCACGACGACAACCGCAATGACGACCATCGAGGCGACGACGAGAAGAGGCCTTCGGGCCGGCCCCAGCTTCGGGGGGGGTTGCCACCCTGGAGAACGAGAGGAGCGGGACCAAGGGCCCGCAGGCGCCCGGCGCGCCTGGTCGGACCGGCGGGCAAAGCCCAGCAAGGACCACTCCCGGGCCCCGCTGAAGGCGTGTTCTCGCATCGCCCG
>JBEKNX010000090.1:0-12587 GCA_049522375.1 Acidimicrobiales bacterium
TCATGGCCGCCGCCGACATGCCCATGCCCACGCAGACGGTCGAGACTTCCGCGCTCACGTGCTGCATGACGTCGTAGATGGCCATGCCCGCGTACGAAAGGCCGCCTGGGGAGTTGATGTACAAGAAGATGTCCTTGCCCGGGTCGGTGCTGTCGAGGTAGAGGATCTCGGCCACCAGCAGGTTGGCGATCTGGTCGTCGACCTCTTGGCCCAAGAAGACGATCCTTTCCCGCAGCAGCAGCGAGTAAATGTCGAAGGCGCGCTCGCCTCGGGCAGACTGGTCGAGCACGGTGGGTATGACAGACATGGTCTTGCTCCTCCAGGGCGCCGGGGTTGCGGTGTAACCTTCTATGACGGATGTGGTATCTCAAATATACGATACTGTTGGCAGTATAGGAAGCGGTCGGGAATGAGCGAACGGCGCCACGAAACAGTTTTCCCGGGGTTCAAGGAGATGGCCCAGCAGCGCAGATCTCTCGCTGCCGCGCTGTCGGCTAGGCGGGTGGAGCTGGGGCTTTCGCAAACGGAGGTGGCCGCCCGCATGAAGACGTCGCAGTCGGCCGTCGCCCGGTTGGAGTCGGGCCAGGCGGACCTGCGCCTGTCCACGTTGGAGCGCTACGCCGCGGCGCTGGGCCAGCGTCTGGACTGGGAGCTGTCGTTGCGGCCATTAGAGGACTAGGCATGCCGGGCACCTTCCTGCCGGGGCTCCCCCCGCCCTGGGAGCCCTCGCGCCCGGACGGCCCTGAGGGTCCCTCAGGGCCGGCGCAGCCCGCGGGAGCGTGGTCGGGCGGACCGTCGGTGGAGGCGCAACTGCTGGAGCGGCGGGTGGTGAGGTTGTGGGGCCCGCTCGACGATGCCTCGGTGGGACGGGCTTGCACCGAAATGATGGCCCTGGACGCCACCGGCGACGACGCCGTCCAGCTTTACGTGGGCTCGAGCGGCGGGCCTCTCCATCTGGCCCTGACCCTCATCGACACGATGGACCTGCTCGGCGTGCCTGTGCACGTAACCTGCCTGGGGCGGGCCCAGGGCGCCGCCATAGGCGTGGTGGCGGCCGGAGCCCGGCGCGCCGCCGCCCCCCATGCCCAGTTCTACCTGACCGAGCCCGAGGTCTCGGTGAGCGGCAGCGCCAGCCAGTTGGCGGCCTGGGCCGATCACCACCGCGCCCAGCTCGGACGTTTCGTCCAGCGCCTGGCCGAGGCCACCGGCCGACCGGCCGAGCACGTGGAAGCCGACCTGTCGATCGGGCGCTGGTTGGACGCCGACCAAGCGCGCCAGTACGGGCTGGTCGACTACATCTGGGGGCCTGGCGGCCCGGCGCGGCTTGAACCGCAGACCGGCCCGGCCCGGCCCTTCGGTTTCGGGCCCGGTCCGGCTCCCGGGCCCGGTCGCCGCCCAGCGCGCTAAAACCCAGCGCGCTAAAACCCAGCGCGCTAAAACCCAGCGCGCTAAAACCCAGCGCGCTAAACAACGTCCCGGCCCGGGCCGTCCGAGCCCTCCGGCTGGGGAGTTACGCTTCAGGGGCGGGGTCTTCACCACAGCCGGGCCCTGAACCACGCGTGCGACCACGGAGCACGCATGCCACAGGAGAAATTGCCAACTTGAGCCGAACGGACCGCTTCTTCGGCGCCCTGGGACGGTTCTCAGTGCGCTTTCGCTGGCTGGTGATCGCCGCCTGGGTCGCCATCGCCATCGTCTCGAGCGTGGCCCTGCCCTCTCTCGGCAGCGAGGTCAACAACGACAACACGCAGTTCCTGCCCAACAGCGCACCCAGCAACGAAGCCGCCACCCTGGCCGCCCCCCTGATCGGCAGCGCCAGCAAACAAAGCCAGGTCATCATCGTGGCCGCCTTGACCGAGAGACAGCCCCCCGGAGCGGCCCGTGCTCCGCTCAGCGCCGCCGACCTGAGCCTCATAAACGCCCAAGCGGTCGCCGCCCGGTCCCTGCCCCACGTCATCTCGTCTGAGGTCGTCGGTATATCGCCCGACCGCCAGGCGGCCCGCATCCTCGTAACCACCGATGTCGGGCTCAACAACATCGTCGGCCAGGAGCCGGTGGTCAACGCCCTGCGGGCCAAGCTGGGCCGCGCCAACCGGGGCCCGGTAGAGACGGAGCTGGGCCTGCAGTTCCACCTGGCCGGGCCGGTGGCCACCAACGTCGCCAACCAGGCCAGTTCCAACAAGACCGGCAACAAGGTCCAGCTGCTCTCGCTGGTTTTCATCGTCCTCCTCCTGCTGGTCATCTTCCGCTCCGTCCTGGCCCCGCTCATCACCCTGGCGCCGGCCGGGGTGGCCCTGGTGGTGTCCATGCGCCTGATAGGTGAGCTCGGGGCGCACGGCCTCAAGGTCTCCGAGATCACCGAGCTCCTGCTCATAGTGCTGATGCTCGGTGCAGGCACGGACTACGGGCTGTTCCTCGTCTATCGCGCTCGAGAGGAGCTCCGCTCCGGCCTGCCGGCCAAGGAGGCGGTGGCGCACGCCCTGGCCCGGGTGGGCGAGTCCATCAGCGCGTCGGCGGCCACCGTGGTGTTCGCCCTGCTCAGCTTGCTCCTGGCCAGTTTCGGCCTTTACCACGACCTGGGCGTCCCGCTGGCCATCGGCGTGGCTGTGATGCTGGTGGCCGGGCTGACCCTGCTCCCGGCGCTGCTGGCCGTCTTCGGGCATGCCGCTTTCTGGCCTTCCCAGGCGAAGTCGGCCCGGTCCGGCGATGCCACCCGGGCCGGCCTCGATGGCGAAGCCGCCGGCGAGCGGGACGGCTGGTGGGGCCGTGTGGCCGCCCGCCTGGTTTCCCGCCCAGCGCGGACCCTGATAGTCGGGGTGGCCCTGTTCGCCGCGCTTTCAGTGGCTGCGCTCGGCTACTACTCCTCGGGTTTCGCCGGCGCCCTCAACGCCCCCGCCGGTTCGGACGAGGCGATCGGCAACGCTTTGTTCGCACAGCACTTCCCTGCCGCCAGCGCCAACCCGGCCGAGCTCGTTTTCCGCTACGGCGAGAGCGTCTGGGCCAACCCCGAGCCCCTGCAGCGGGCCGGGGACGCCCTGGCCCGCTCGGGTCTTTTCAGCCAGTTGGCCGGCCCGCTCGACCCCGAGGGAGTGCCCGTCCCGCCGGCCACTTTGCGGTTGTTGTACCAGGGCCTCGGGCCCCCGGCCAAGCTCCCGCTGGCCGAGCCGTCGGCGCTGGCCGGCCGCCTGCCGGTGAGCGTTTACAACGCCTACCGCTCGCTGGTCGTGTTCGTGTCCGCCGACGGGCGGACGGTCCAGTTCGTCGCCACTCTCAAAGCCGGCAGCCAGGACTCCACCCCGGCCATGCACGCCACTCCGACCGTCCGCGGCGCCGTGGCCGCCGCGGCTTCGGCCTCGGGGGCCCAGCAGAGCGGCGTCGCCGGGGAAGCGGCGGCCCTCTTCGACGTCAGCAGCACATCGGGCCACGACATGATCGAGATCATCCCCGTCGCCATCATCGCCATCGGCTTACTGCTGGCACTGGTGCTGCGGAGCCTGGTGGCGCCGCTGTACCTGATCTTGAGCGTCGGGCTCTCCTACCTGGGGGCTCTCGGCTTGTCGACTCTGCTGTTCATCGACATCGGGGACAGCGGCGGGATAACGTTCATCCTCCCGTTCCTGATGTTCATTTTCCTGCTGGCACTGGGCGAGGACTACAACATCCTGGTGATGACGCGCATCCGGGAGGAGGCGCGCCGGCGAGAGCTGTCGCAGGCGGTCGTAAGGGCGATCGGACGGACCGGGCCCACGGTGACCTCGGCTGGCATGGTGCTGGCGGGGACGTTCGGCGTCCTGGCCTTCGAAGCCGGCCACGGCCCCGGCAGCGGCCAGATCCGCGACGTTGGTTTCGGTCTGGCCATCGGCGTCCTCATGGACACCTTCCTCGTGCGCACGTTGCTAGTACCGTCCACGGTGGCCTTGTTGGGGAGGTGGAACTGGTGGCCGGGCCGCGTGCTCATCGAGCCTGGTCCGGAGCCGGGGCCGCCCGGGCCTGCCGACAGCGCCGAAATCCTGACCGGCGCTGGGCACTAAAGGGCCGGCACGCGTCCGGAGCAGCACGGTCGCCTCGTTAGAGGTCAATGAGAACGGGCCGTGCCTTGCACGGGGCGTCCTGGTCCTGTGAAAATGTCCTGGACCGGGCCCGTGACGCCCTGGTCGAGGTCTTCGGGGCTGGAGGGTTGCCCGTGGGTGAGAAGTTGGTGGCGAGCCGAGGAGTGACTGTGGACCGCCAGCATCTGGACGTCTCGATCTCTCAGCACGCCGACGAGCAGTTCTGGCGAGTGGAAGTACGCCACCCGGTCGGGCCCACCTCCACCCGCACCGCCCTGGACGGTGACGACAACTTCCTCTGCCATCTCATCAGGTCGGCCGTGGCCGGCGAAGGCTCCGCCTGGGAAAGCCTGGCCCGCCTGGGCCACCGGCATTTCAGCCCCCCGACTTGGTAGACCGCCCGCCTCCCCGGATCCTCGTCGCGCCCGGCCGCCCCGAGCACGCTCTGGAGGCGGTCCACCAGGGTGGCGGCACCCTGGCTACCGACGAGCCCCTCGACGGCCTGGTGTGGACCGCTTTCGACCCCGACGCCCTGCTCGAGACTTTGGCCGCCCACCCGGGCCTGCGCTGGGTGCAGCTGCCCATGGCGGGGATCGACAAGGTGGTGGAGGCAGGGGTTTTCGACCGGCCGCACCCGAGCGGGCTCGTATGGACGTCCGCCAAGGGCAGCTACGCCCGGCCCGTGGCCGAGCACGCCCTGGCCCTGGCCCTGGCCGGGCTGCGCCAACTGCCGGAGAGGGCACGGGCTCGGTCGTGGGGCAAGCAGGCCGGTATCTCCCTCTTCGACGCGCCCGTGACTGTGCTCGGGGGCGGAGGGATCACCCAGGAACTGCTGGCGCTCCTGGCCCCCTTCAATGTGCAGGCGACGGTGGTGCGCCGCAGCAGCGCGCCGGTGGCCGGTGCCGTACGCACGGTCAGGACGGCGGAGCTCCGCTCGGTGTTGCCCGGCGCCTTGGTGGTGTTCGTGGCCCTCGCCCTCAGCCCCGAGACGGTCCATATCATCTCGGACGAGGAGCTCGGCCTCATGGGCAGCACTAGCTGGTTGGTAAACGTGGCCCGCGGTCGCCACATCGACACCGGCGCCTTGGTGAGGGCGTTGTCCGAGGCCCGCATTGGCGGCGCCGCCCTGGACGTGACCGACCCCGAGCCTTTGCCCGACGGGCACCCGCTGTGGTCGTTGCCCAACTGCCTCGTGACCCCGCACACGGCTGACACCGAGGAGATGGTCCAACCTCTGCTGGCCGCCCGCATCCGTGAAAACGTGGAGCGTCTGGCCTCCGGCCTGCCCCTGGTGGGCGTGGTGGACGTCGCCGCGGGGTATTGAACCAGGTACTTCTCACCGAGCTCCGCTTGGGGGAGCTGCTGGCGGAGGGGGGCGAGGGCCGGGTTTTCGAGGTGGTGACAGCCGGGAGCAATGCCCCGCAGCCGGCTAGGGCCATGGTGTTCAAGCAGCTGCGCCACCCTCGCCCGCTCAGTGAGCTCGGCCCGCTGTGCGATCTACCGGCCGTGATAGCCGCCCGGGACGAGGGCGCGTCCCGCAGGGTCCTCAGTTCGTCGGCGTGGCCGGCGGCGGCCGTTGTCCAAGACCACGACGCCCCTGTGGCCCTGGGGGCACTGATGCCCCGGGCACCGGCGGAGTTCTGGTTGCGTCACCGCGACGGGCCCAGCCGCCTGGCCACGCTCAGTTACTTGGCCGGCGACCCGGACCGCATGGCTGTCGCGTACGGAGTGACCGTGCCCCCGCCTGGCGTGCCGGAACGGGTCGCTCTCGTCTATGCGTTGGCGCGCTTGCTGGACGCGTGGCAGGGCGGGGGCGGCCCCCTCGTCGTCCACGGCGACCTTTCCGCCAAGAACGTGCTGTGGTCTTTGCGGCCGGCTCCCGCGGTGTACGTGCTGGACTGCGACGGGGCCGTTACCGAGGAAGGCCCTCGGGCGGCGGAGGGCTCTCTTGCTGCTGACGCGGTCCCTGCTGCTGACGTGGCGCCGCCTCGCCCGCCGCGGGCGACCACCCCCAATTGGGACGATCCGGCTCTGCCGCCGGGCCGCCTGCCCGATCGAGCCTCCGACCGCTACGTACTGGGCCTCGCTTTCCTTCGCCTCGTGGGAGCCGCCCACTTTCCTCTCCAGGGCCGACAACGAGCGCACCCGCAGGTCAACGTCGACCTGGAGCTGCCCCGGACCTGGCGCAAGTTCCCGGACATGCCCGGTCTGTGGGATCTGTGCGAGCGTTCACTGTCGCTGGTCAACGCCACCGATCGGCCGGCGCCGGCCGAATGGGCGGCCGGGCTCGAGGACCTGCTCGACGTCCTGGGCGCGGCGGGGATGGCGGCACGGGCCCGGGCCGCGCAGGGCGACGAACGGACCGCCCGGTCGTCGCGTCGTGGCCCCGAAGGTATTGTTTCCCACCCGCTCGCCCCGCCGGTGACCGTGCCCGACGTGGTCGTCCGGCCCGTCCTGCGGCACCGGGCCGTGACCACGTGGCAGTTGATCAGGCCCGGCCCGGCTTTGTCGGTGCCCGGGCGGGAGGCTGGTGGCTCAGGCCTCTCAGGCGCCGCCGCTCTCACTCCGCGCCAGATGGCTCGCCGGACGCTCGCGGCCTGGGCCGCCGCTCACGGCCTGGCCGTGCGCTTGGTCCGCTCGCCTGGCCGGCGCGTCAACGGCCTGCGCCGGCTGGCCGGCGTCCTGGTGCTCGACGTTGCCGCCGCCTGCGTGGTCCTTTTCCTGGTGGGCATGGTCGTGAGCCCCTGGATCGGGCTATGAGCCCCTGGATCGGGCTATGAGAGGCTCGGGGGAGCAGTGACGTTGTTTGCCGACGCGACGTTGTCTTCTGATCGGACCTCCGGTAGCCTCGTTCGGGCGATGGCGAGCCAGTACCTCGGTACCGAAGAACGCTATGCCGTCTTCCCGTTCTACCTGTGCCTCGACGTGTCCCAGTCCATGGCCGGCAAGCCCATAGAAGAGGTGAACGCCGAGCTCCCCCAGCTGCGCGCCACCGTCGGACAGGACCCGGCCGTAGCGGAGGTGATCCGGTTCGGGATCGTCACCTTCAGCGACGTGGCCCGCACCGTCCTCGGGCTCGCCGACCTGGCCCTGGTCGAGTCCATGCCCAAGGTGGAGGTTGAGGGCCGGACGTCCTACGCGGCTGCCTTTGAGCACCTGCGCCGGCTGATCGAGGCCGATTACCACGCCGGCCGGGCGGCGGGCGAACGCTGGTACCGGCCGGCGGTACTGTTCGTTTCTGACGGGCGCCCGACCGACCCGGAAGAAAGTTGGCTGGAGGCCCACCGCAAGCTGGTCGACCCGACTTGGCGGCGGCACCCCAACATCCTCGCCTTCGGTTTTGGGGAAGCCGTGCCCGAAATCCTGGCCACCGTGGCGGAGAACAAGCCCAACCGGGCTTACGTGGCTGCTCAGGGTGCCGCCCCTTCGGCCGTCGTACCGGAACTGATGGCCGGGCTGGTCCAGTCCATCGTCAGCTCATCGGCGAGCGCCTATACGGCTGCGCCCCAACTGGTCCCCCCCCAATTGCCCAACATGCAAGCCATCCCGGTGGACGAGCTGGAATGACTTCCGGGTGGGCGGGCCCGGTGTGGGGCGAGCCCTCCCCGGCTATGGACGCACCGGTGCCCGTCCGGGCCCGAGCGGGTGCGCCCGTTGCCAACTACCGGGCCGACGGCGGTCAGGCGGCTGACTTCGTCGTGCTCGCCGCCTCTGTCGCCGGCACCGCCCACCGGCTGGGAGGCGGCCGCTGCGAAGACTCCTATGGCTGGGTCAAGCCGGGCCCGGGCCGTCTGGGCCTGATCGTCGCCGACGGCGTCAGCACAGCTGGTCGGGGAGGCGAGGGCGCCGACCTGGCTGTGGAGGCGGCGGCCCGGTTCCTCTCGGACTGCGAGGACTGGGGCCCAGCGGAATGCCGGGGGGCGGCGCGGCGGGCCAGTGACCAACTGACGAGCGCCGCCGGCGCCCCGACGGCGGCGTCAGTGGCCGAGCTTTCCACGACGCTCGTGGTCGCTTTGCTCACGGCCCGGGCGGAGGGCGCCGACGCCGTCCTAGGCCGGGTCGGGGACAGCACGGCATTCAGCCTGGACGGGGGAGTCTGGCAGGAGGTGTTCTTGGCGCCCGACAACGACGACCTCCACCACCTGGTCACCGACGTCCTGCCCTGGCCCGGCCCGGGCGAGGGCGGGCCGAGGGAGGTCGAGACCGCCTCTGTCGAGCTGCCCCGGGGAGCGGCCCTGGTGCTAGTGACCGATGGGATCGCCAATCCCCTGCGCGACGGGCCGACCACGGTGGCGCCGGCGTTAGCCGACGTCCTGGCCGCGGGCCCCGCTGGCCAGCTGTCGCCCCTGGCTCTGGCGGCGGCGGCCGACTTCAGCCGGCGCGGTTGCCAGGACGACCGCACCATCGTGGTCGCCTGGCCCCGCCCCGCCGGCAAGTTGAACTAGAGCCGCTCGGCTCCGGGCTGCTCGACGGCCTCCGGCCCGCCGTCCGTTGCCATCTCTACCTCCACTGCCGGGTCCGCGGCGGTCTCGGGCTCCACAGCGGTCTCGGGCTCCACAGCGGTCTCGGGCTCCACAGCGGTCTCGGGCTCCGCCACCTCGGGCTCGGCCACCTCGGGCTCCGCTGCCGGCTCTGGCCCGGGCTCGGCCACCGGCCCGGGCCTCGCCGCATGCCTAGGCCCGGCCGCCGGCGTTGCGCTGGAGTTGCCAAGGGCCCGCGCCCGCTCTATCTCGACCAGACGTGGGGAGAGAGGGTCGCCCACGAGCTCGTCGCCCGGCTCGGGGCGCCCTTTCAGCCACAGGAGCGAAGCTGCCACGGCGAAGACCCCGATGCTCGTCCAGTCGTTGAGGCGCAAGCCGAGGTACCGGTGGGCGGGGTCGATGCGCAGGTACTCGGTAAAAAAGCGACCGAAAGTGTACAGGGAAGCGTAGGCGGCGAACAGGTAGCCCCGTTTGAACCTGACCCGGCGCTCGATCAGGAGGAGCAGGCCGAAAGTAGCCAGGTCCCAGATGGACTCGTACAAGAAGGTGGGCTGGAAGGTCCCCGGCAGGTACGTCCCCGCCGCGCTCAGGGGCGGGCGGTACTTGGCGGGGAAAATGTTGGCGAGCTGGGACTGGTCCGTGATGCGCACGGCCCACGGGAGCTTGGACGGCAGGCCGAAAAGCTCCTGGTTGAAGTAGTTGCCCCAGCGGCCGATGGCCTGGGCGAGAGCCAGGGTCGGTGCCACCACGTCGAGGAGGGGCGGGAGGGGGACGCGCATGCGCCGGGCCTTCAGCCAGCCGCCCAGGACGCCGCCGGCTACACCGCCCCAGATGCCCAAGCCACCGTTCCAGATCTCGAAAATCTGGACGATGTGGCCGCCATCGGTGTCTATGTCCCAGCTTGTGACTACGGAGTACAGGCGGGCGCCGATGAGGCCCGAGATCACGGCCCAGAAGGCGATGGGCACGATCGTGCCGGGGAAGCCGCCCAGTTTCGCCCAGCGCCGCTGGGCCAGCCAGGCCGCCACCAGCACACCGATGGCGATGAGTAGCCCGTAGAAGTGCAGCTGAAGGGGCCCCACGCTGATGCCGTCAGCCGGAGGGCTGGGGATATAGGCGATCACTTCGTCCGACAGGCTAGTGGCGGGGCGTAGGAGGGTACGAACGATCTGGGGCAGGCGCTCGACCTGAACCAACGCCCCGAGGTGTAGAAAGGCCCATTGTATGGAGCACAAGGCCGGCGCGGAGCACAAAGCGACGGGACGGGCCGGGGCGGGTGCCTTACGCCAGAGGGCCACCCGGCGCGCCACCTACCGCTTGCAATTGCATGCGGGTTTCGGCTTCGCGGACGCCGCCGCCATAACCGGCTACCTGGCCGACCTCGGTATCAGCCACGTGTACCTGTCACCTGTGCTGCAAGCGGCCAAAGGCAGCACGCACGGTTACGACGTGGTCGACCCGGCGGCGGTCAGCGAGGAACTGGGCGGGGACCCGGGACACCTCGAATTGCAAAGGGCGCTCGGCGAGGCGGGACTGGGCCATATCCTGGACGTGGTCCCCAACCACATGGCGGTCGCCACCCGGGACAACCGCTGGTGGTGGGACGTGCTGGAGAACGGGCCGTCCAGTGTGTACGCCGGCTATTTCGACGTGGACTGGGGCACTCCGGAAACCAACCATATGCACGGCAACAGCGTCGTGCTCATCCCCATCCTGGGGGACCATTACGGGCGCGAGCTAGAGGCAGGCCGTTTCCACTTGGAGCACTGCCAGGGGACTTTCACTCTTCACTACTACGAGCAACAGGTACCCATCGCGCCCCGGAGCCTGGACCAGCTGGTGGCCAAAGCCGCCCGGCGCTTGCCGCGCGGCGTGGACCCGGGCGTCCGGGCGGAACTGGAGAGCATTGGCACGGCCCTCGGGCGGCTCCCACCTTCGTGGGCCACCGACCGGGCCAGTGTGAAGGAACGTCACCGCGACAAAGAGGTCCTGAGGACGCGGCTGATGGCCCTGTGCGTGCAACATACCGAAGTTAACGCTGCCCTCAACGCCGAGACGGAGGCCGTCGGTGGGCACCCCGATTCGCTCGACGCCCTGCTACAGCGCCAGAACTACCGCCTCGCCTATTGGCGGACAGCGTCAGAAGAGGGCCAGTACCGGCGGTTCTTCGACATAAACGACCTCGTAGGGATCCGGGTCGAGGACGACGCCGTTTTTGCCGACAGCCACCGCCTCGTGCTGCGCTGGTTGCACGAAGGCGTCATCGACGGCCTGCGGGTGGACCACATCGATGGCTTGCGCGACCCGCGCCGCTACCTCGAACGGCTCGACGACGCCGGTTCCGGCGTGTGGGCATTGGTCGAGAAGATATTGGAGCGGGGAGAACAGCTCCCGGCGGACTGGCCGGTGGCGGGCACCACCGGTTATGACTGGCTCAACCTCGCCGGCGGCCTCTTCATAAAGAAAGAAGGGGCCGGCGCGCTGGAGGCTTCGTTCAGGTCCTTCAGCGGCTTCGAGCAGTCTTGGGAAGATCTGGTCCACGACTGCAAGATCCAGGTGCTGAGCACCTCGCTGGCGACCGACCTCACCCGCATCGTCGACCGCATGGCCAAGGTGTGCGAAGGCTACCGTCGCCATTCCGACCATACGGCCCGCGAATTACGCGAATGCCTGGCCGAGGTGATCGCTTGTTTCAGTGTCTACCGTACCTACGTCGTCCCCGGCGAAAAGGCCTCCGAACAAGACGTGGCTGTGGTGGCCCGGGCCGTCGTGACGGCCGGGCTCAGGCGTCCCGAGGTCGACGGGGAGCTTCTGGCGTTCCTGCGCCAGATCCTCCTGCTGGAAATAGACGGTCCGGCGGAGAGGGAGATGGCCCGGCGGTTCCAGCAGTTGACGGGGCCGGTAATGGCCAAGGCGGTCGAGGACACGGCCTTTTACCGGTACGTACCCCTCCTGGCCTTGAACGAGGTCGGAGGGGGCCCCGGGTCGCCCGGGACCAAGCTCGAGGATTTTCACACCTGGTGCGCTTACGCCGAAGCCCGGTACCCGTACGGGCTGCTGGCTACCTCCACCCATGACACCAAGCGTTCCGAAGACGTACGGGCACGCATATCGGTGCTCTCGGAGATCCAGGACGAATGGGCGGCGGCGGTGGAGCGGTGGCACAAACTGAACCGGCGCCACCGGGTGGCCGAGCTGCCCGACCCGGCCACGGAATGGATGTTTTACCAGACCCTCGTGGGGGCGTGGCCCATCACCGCCGAGCGGGCACTCGCTTTCCTCGAAAAGGCGATAAGAGAAGCCAAACTGCACACCAGCTGGGACGCGCCGAACCAGATATACGAGAGCGCGGTCAACCATTTCGCCGCTGCCGTGCTGCGCTCGCGGCGGTTCATGACCGAGGTGGGGGAGCTGGCGGAGCGGGTACGCCGGCCGGGGTGGTCAAATTCGCTGGCCCTGAAATTACTTACGCTGACGGCTCCTGGCGTCCCCGACCTCTACCAAGGCAGCGAGTTGTGGGATCTCTCGCTGGTCGACCCCGACAACCGCAGGCCCGTCGACTACGAAGCCCGTGCCGCCCTTCTGAAGGACCTGGGCACCGCAGATCTGGGCCAATTGTGGGCCGAAGGAGATGAGCGCGGCCTCGTCAAACTGGCGGTGGTCCACCGGGCGCTGGAGTTGCGCAGCCGGAAGCCCTCGTCTTTCGGCGAGGGCCGGCGGGGAGCCTACGCGCCGCTGCTTTTGAGCGGTCCCGCCGCCGAGCACGGTGTGGCGTTCAGTCGGGGCGGCGACGTGGTGACGGTGGTGACCCGTTGGCCGCTGGCCCTCGAAGAAGAGGGTGGGTGGCGCGACACCTCGCTGGGCTTGCCCCCCGGGCACTGGTCCGAGGTGCTGTCAGACCGCCGGTACCAGGGCGACGTGCTGGTCAAAGACCTTCTAGGGGTGCTGCCTGTGGCCCTGCTGGAAAAGCTCGGGGCCCGGCCGGGCCGGAACGGGTAGGTGCACAGGCATGGTCATGTTCGAAGTGTGGGCGCCGGGGCGCCAACGGGTCGAAGTA
>JBEKNX010000091.1:0-12502 GCA_049522375.1 Acidimicrobiales bacterium
CCGACGGCGCTAGGGGCGTCGCAAACCTTCCCGGCCGGGGCTGGGCGGCCGGTGCCCATGAGCCTCGTCCGGGTGCAGCCGCGGCGGACGGCGCGCCCGAAGGGGCACCACCTGTGACGGCCTTCGGGGGAAGAGAGAAGAACGGGTCGCGGGGCCCGGCCCAGACCGCGGTGGTCGACGCCGGGATGCCGGCTCCCCGTGAGCTCGCCGTAGTGGTGGCCGCTGCCGCCTCGTCCGCGACGAGGTAGTTGCTCGCCGCCCCGTTGTTGGCCGCCGGAGCGGCGGCGCCCGGCCCGGGCGAGGCCGGGTCGCCCGTCGCCACAGTTTCGGGTGGCACACTCGCGTCCGGGGTATGCCTCGCCGCTGTCTTGGGCTCCGGTGGCGTCTTCGGTAAACCCTGGGCATATGGCGTGGCCGCCCCGACCGAGGGTGTGCTCCCCTCTTCGTCTATCGGGCCGCCTCTGGCCGGCGCTTTCCGCCTTCTCGTAGACGCAGGCCTGGTCTTGGCTGGTTCCCAGAACGGGTCCGGCAGCGGTGTCAGCAGCGAGGTCGGCTGCGGGGTGCAGGCGGCGGCGGCGAAGCGGCTCAAGAAGGCGTGGCTGGAGGCTGCGCCGCACGGATCGTAAGACGGGTCGTCTTCTGGTGCCACTGGCACTGGCCAGGAGGTCGGCCTGTTCGTGGCAATGGGAGCGGAGGACGTGAAGTCATGGAGGAACTCGAGCAAAGCAGCCCGTTCGTCAGCCCCTGGGGGCGCGCCTTGACCGGCGACCGCGACCCCCGCGAAGCGCGATGCCTGGTCCTCCTGGCTTCCCGTATCGGTCAGAGTGCAGTCGCACGCTCCATCGTGAGCTCCACACTTCGGGCACATCGCTGTTACCGCTTCTCCCTCCTGGATGAGCGTCCTGCTGCGTACCCATCGGTCGAACGGGGCCGGATCTTGACGAAAGGAGGAAAGCCGGCACGGTCGGCGGAAAGCCGGCACGGTCGGCGAAAAGCCGGTGCTCGGCCTAAAGCCGGGGCCCTCCCGCTTGCGCTTGGTGCCCGGCGCGACGGTCAGGTTTCCTACGGCACACGGAACGATCCGCTGAGGGCTGCTGCCGTCAGGCCCTGACCCGGTTTGCGGCGCCCCGTTGCGTAGGGCCCGACCGCCGCGCCCGGCACCAAGCTGCTTCTATGCCCGTTCCGGCGTGTGGCTGGTTCAGACTAGCCTGTCTCAACGCTGGAGGGGTGCGAGAGCGGCCGAATCGGCACGATTGGAAATCGTGTGTGGGGAAACTCACCGTGGGTTCAAATCCCACCCTCTCCGCCAGATAAGTGCAGGTCATGTGGGGTGCTCACGTTCATGCTCACCGAGAGTGAGCGCCCACCACAGGGGTTTGACCGCCAAGTTGACCGCCATCTTGACCGCCATGTTGGTCGCTTCAATTTCACCGTGACGTCCGCTGAGCGTTTATCAGAGCGCGGTCCATGGCTTCGGCGGCGTCGCGCATGAGCGTCGGCAAAACGTGCGTATATGTGTCCATGGTCAGCGCGAAAGAGGAGTGGCCGAGCACTTCCATCACGACCCGGGGGGCGACGCCCTGGGCGAGCAGAAAGCTGGCCGCGGTGTGCCGGCAGTCGTAGAGCCGGTGGTGCGCCACGCCGGCCTGCTCCTGGAGCTTGGAGAAGCGCCGGGAGACCTCGGTCCTGTCCAGCGGCGTCCCGCCGGGTGTGCAGAAGACCAGATCGTTTTCCTCCCACCCGTCGGCGCCGCGCCTCTCGAAAAGTTGCCGGTGGCGGTGCGCGGTCAGCTGCTCGACGCACACCCGCGGCAGGGGGATGGTGCGGCGGCTCGTACGGGACTTGGGCTCCTTGAACGTCCACTCCTGGCCACGGCGCTCCAGGACCCGTTGTACGCGGAGCAATCCCTCGGACAGGTCGATGTCGGCCCATTTGAGCCCCAAGGCCTCGCTCGGGCGCAGGCCCACGGCGAGGGCGACCGTGTAGAAGGTCCCCAGCCGGTCTACGGCCGCCGCCTCCAAGATGGCGTTGACCTCTTCAGGCGCGAACGGTGCCACCGGAGCTCTGGCGACTGATACCGGCTCGACCAGCGTGGCGACATTGCGGCTCACCGAGCCCCATCGGAGAGCCACGCCGAGCGCGGCCCGGAGGGTGGCGTGGACGTACTGCACCGTGCGAGGCGCCAGCCCCTCCGCGCGCTTGATATTGATGAGCGCCTGCACGTCCGCGGGCGAGAGCTTGGCCAGGGTCCGGTTGCCGATCACGGGGACGATGTGACGGCGGACGTTGACTTCGTAGCCCTGCCAGGTGGCGTACCCACGCGCCGGCTTGACGACCTCGTCCAGCCAGGTCTGCAGGTACTTGGCGAGCGTGGTCCGTTCGTCGATCACCGGTAGTCCTTCTGTGACGGTCCGCTGAACCGAGCGAAGCCTTTCGACCACCTCGGCCCGGGTCCGGCCGTAGACGTACTTCCGCCTCCGGCCGGTCCCGTACACGCCGACGTCCGCCGTCCCCTCCCAGCGGCCGTCCGGGCGCTTGCGCACGCCGCCGTCCCTGTAGCCTCTGCGCTTCGTAGTCATGGCGCTGGACGCTACAGCCGGGCTGTGATCGTCACTTCCACAGGTGCTGCTGCCCGGCGCGGTCATCGGCCTCCGCTCGCGACTGACCGCCGCCGGCCTTGTCGGCGAGCATGGCGACGTAGCGCCGTAACCCCTCGGCCGGGATACGGCGGGAGTTGCCGATGCGGACCGATGGCACTTGCCCGTTGGCCATGAGGACGTAGATGGTGGACCGGCTGAGGCCGAGGGCGTGGGCCGCCTCGACGGGCGTGTAGAGCAGCTTGTCGACGGTCACGGGCTTGGTCATGAAGGGCTCCTTCTGGGGTTGGACTTGCTTGTACTCCCCGGGGCCGAGGTGGCGAAGTTCGCGACGCCCCGTTTCTGTGCTGGTCAGGGGCTTGCTTCAGCCCCGCTGTGCTTGCTGAGGCTCCCCCCGTCTTGCGAAGGGCGGGACCGCCGGCTCGGTTGGACCGACGTCTTCGGTCCAGTTGCGCCAGCCCTTACCCCGGCCCGGAACCGGACGTCGGACGGCGCGGTTAAGACAAGCGGAGCTGCCTCAACCCGTGGGGCCCGACGTCAGGGGGCGCGCTGTTAACCTGAGCAGAAGACGGTTCCTCGGGCTGGCGGGGGCCGTCGCCGTCGTGGGGGCCGGCGGGCTCCTCGGCCTGGACGAAGGCCTGCGTCACAAGCTTGAGCAGGCCTGGGCCTATACGGAGGGGCCGGACCTGGCCTTGCCCGCCTCGGGCGCCCGCATGGTCACGGGAAGCTTTGATAGCCGGTGCATGCGCCGCGAGGTGGCCTGGGCTTACTCGCTGCCGGCCCAGGGCCGGCCTCGGGCCCTGGTGGTCAGCCTCTACGGCAAAGACGCCAACTTGTTCGCCCCGTTCGACAGTTTGCACCTTCCGGATGCCGCCGCCTACGTCGGTGTGCCGCTGTCCATCGCCTCTGCCGACGGGGGCGGGGACAATTACTGGCACCGGCGAGCCAACGGCACCGACGCCCACGCGATGGTCGTCGACGAGCTCGTGCCCCTGCTTGCCCGCAGGCTAGGGCCCCTTCCCTTTGCGCTCCACGGGTACTCCATGGGCGGCTACGGAGCCCTGCTCACCGCCGAGAGGGCTGCGGCAGTGAGCGGTTCCAACTTCTTCAAGGGCGTTGCCGTCTCCAGCCCCGCCTTGTGGTCTGAGCCGACGCAGACCGCGCCCGGAGCGTTCGACGACGCCCAGGATTTCTATGCCAACGATGTCTTCTCGGGCGTGACGGCCCTCAGGTCCCTGCGGGTGCGCTTGGACTGTGGGGACGAAGACCCCTTCTACCCGGCCACACGCCGGCTCTCAGGGCTGATGACGTGGCCGCACGTCGCCGTGTTCCGTCCCTGGGCCAGTCATACCAGCGGCTTCTGGCGGTCGGTGGCGCCGGCCCAGATGAAGTTCCTGGCCGCCGCCTGCGGCGCGCTCTGACACCCGGGTTTCAGTTTTCCGGGTGCGAATCCACTGTTGCGTGTCAACCCATCGGGACTTTCGATAGCCGCGGCTGGGCGCTACTGGAGGAGGATGGCTCGCTACGCGGGCACATCTACTTCCACCTCGGCGACGACTCTGGCTTCCGAGCTGTGCGCGAGAAGACCTGAGCCACGGGCGCGGCTCTCGGCGCATTGGCCCGGGCACACCGACCACCAGTCGGCTAGCGCACCCTGGGTTAGATGAGAATACTGTATTACACTAAGGGTGTGTGGATATCCACCGTTCGGCGCGCCGCCATGGGCTCGGGGACGACGACATCCGTCACGCGATCGAACATCCACTTGTCGTGGTCGACCTCGAGCCGGAGGCCGACCCTCCGAAGCTCCTGTTGCTTGGCCCCGACGTTGCCGGGAACGTGCTCGAGGTGATCATCTTGTTGCTGGCCAACGACCGCTCCCTAGCGGTCCACGCCATGCCCGTGCGAAAGGGTTACCTCGCGCTGCTCCCCAGAACGGAGGAACGGTGACCTCAGAGGCGCCCGGGACGTACACGACCAGGACCGGCAAGGTGCTCACCGATGCCGACGTCGACGCCATAGCCACCGAGGCCGAACGTGGCTACGACATCGAGATGCTGAAGACGCGCCGCCGCGGGCGCCCCATGCTCGGCAGCGCTCCGTCGGAAGTCGTCCCGGTCCGGCTTGACCCCGAGCTCAAGCTGGCCGTGGAAGCCCGGGCAGAGGCAGACCAAACCACGGCGAGCGAGGTCATCCGGGAGGCTCTCCGGCGCTTCCTTGACGTGGCTTGAGACAGCTCTCCTGGCGTCTCGCGGCACCTCCATTGTCACATTATGCGTCGCTCGGCGGAGTGCACTGGCTGGCAAGATCCGTCGATCTGTCCTCGTCGCAGACGGATTGTCGAGGTGGTCGCTCTGCGCCATAACCGGAAAATCTGGACGCTGTTTACGTGGAGAGAGGTCATGTGGGAAAGAGACCGTCGACTTCAAAGTGAGCTAAGTCCGCTGTGATGTCTCGACTCATCGACTCGGGTACGAGGGCAGCAAGTTATGTGAACCAGAGCAAGGCGCCCACCGCCTCAAGGAAGAGAGACGACTCCCCAACGTAATGGATAACCGGGGCCCAGAAAGGGGCGATCGCGCACGGGGATGCTGTATCGTACGACGACGCGCTCGGACCCGACGAGGATTTCTTTGACCACGCTGTGTAGCGCTCTCTGGCGATCCTCGACGTGGCGGTTTCCGCGTCGTGTAGGCGGCGAGGAAGCTCTCGAGGTTCTCGGCGAGTTTGAGGTAGGGTTCCTGGTCGATCTGGGCAGCGCCAAGAAGATCGAGGGAGGCCTGTTGGCTGGCTCGCAGGTCGGGCATGCGAGTGCTTACCTCATCGAGGGTGAGGAGGTCTTCTTGGTAGGCCTATTAGGCTAGACGTGACACCCGTCGGTAGGGCCGGCGTGATCGCTCACTGACCGGCCCCGGGCAGATCGCCAGTCCCGGGCGGTACTAAGGGTTTTGTCAGACTGTCGACAGCCGTCGGTCTCTACACAGCCAGCGGCTCCATGTCGAGGCCCAGCTCGGCGCGTAGCCACGCAACTTCCGAGCCCGGGATGCGGTCGGTACGATCGCGAGCGCTCTGGTGCTCGAGGCTGCGCAGCAGGAACTCGAGTTCGCTCCGATACCCGCCACGGGCCGCCGCCGCCCGCGGGCTGAGTCCGCCGAGGCGGTGGTTAGGATCATCGATCCATCGACGGTAAATGAGTTCGCGAAATCGCTCCTCCGGTACCGACGACGGTACCCCATTGCCTGGGGGTGCGACCGCTCGGCTATTAGTCAACGTAGCCCCGGGCCTGGCTGGCAAGGTCGATCGCGTTTCTTCGATCGAGCGCACCCGACGTGTGGGGTGGCTTACGAGATCCCCAAGACGCAGCTCCACCAGGGCCATTGCGGCGTCCATGCGTGCCTCCGACAACCCAAAGAACTCGAGACGTTCGCCGCGCAACGTGAATTGGCCGAAAGAGGTGACATCTTCGAACTCAAGATCGCCGTCCTCGCTTGGCGAGATCCGGGCGCTCTCGATACAGATCGCACCGACAGGCAGCGTGGGTCGACGGGCGAGCAGGTCGCGACGGGAGGCAATCCAGTCGAAGCAAACCCCCTTGCCATCTTTGCCCTCGCCGACAGGCATGAGTTCCGGCGCGCGAAGGAGCTCCTCGAGCACAGCAGCAGGCTCGCGCACTGACCATGACGCTTCGGCCATCGACACAGCGTCTCCCTCTAGCGTGTACGGCACCGGCTCGGCGCGTCGGCTGGCCGGGATGAAGCACACCAGCTCGCCAGCGCCCACACGCATTGCTTCCTCCAGCGCAGCAGGGCCAGTGCCGAGGTCGCGATCACTGGCAAGGCGCTCAAGCTCCGCCAACAATTCGGGCTCCTCGCTCGGTTCGTAGAACGCTGCTCCACCCCACAACGACGGGCCGGGTCCACCCACCATCAGACGACAGAGCAGGACGTGCCAACGCACAGCTTCCCGAGACACATTCGGGCTCGCCACGCGCACTTTCGCGCCACTGAGCACGTTCTCGAGTTCGATCCAGACGCCCGGCGCCGCGTCTCTGACGCGGTGCAACCCGAGGCCGGCCTGGGCGATGCGTGTCGCCACGGCGCGCTCGCTCTGGGCGAGCTCGGGCAGCTCGGCGTAGCGCTGCGCCGGCGTGCCTCCTCCATCAGAGAGCTCCCGGTCGATCAGTAGCCAGCACAGAGCCACCGACAGATCGTCGTCCATCGCAGGACGCTGCTTGGTGCCGATCCCGCGAGCATCCACGTGGTCCTTTAGCGATTTGCCGAGCTCATCCCCGAACCGCTTCAGTGCCCAGCTTTGCATCCGATCCCAGACACGCTCGGCTGTGGCGATGTCGAGAGCGACTTCATCCTCCCTGCGCAGGCAGCAGCGCTTGAACTTCAATCCGCTCCCGCAAGGGCACGGCACATTGCGCCCTACCTCGCTCATCGCCCCGCTCCCAGACGTCGACCTGCGTAAGACGTGATGGCCTGAGCCCCAGCAACTGGCGGCCCAGGCTTCGAGCCCTCTTGATGCCATCGCACTCCGACGACCCTATGCATCTGACAACCGTGCATGGGGGATGCAGTTTGAGCTGCGATGACACCGTGCCAGACGAGCCGATCGAGGACAACGTCACCACCTCGTGAGCAACGTGGGCGAACAGAGACGCTAGAGCGCGGTACCCGGCCGCTCGTTGTCCGGCAGGTTCATTGAAGACCCTATTGGTTGCCCAAGGCACTGTCACCCGCACGCACGGCTACCCGTTGTCCACCATAAAAGGGGGATGTTCTGTCGGCGCTGGCGCCGATGGGCGGCCGATCCCGAACCGTCGTTATATGGCGCGGTGTCGAGCTGGTCTGAGCCCACATTCTGGTTGTGCATAAAGAACATTCCGCGCCGTCCTGGGTCGAGGCTGTCGTCCGGACTATTGCGGTACCCCAGCCATATCTCGCCGGCTGTCCGCGACGACATGCCCTGCCGTCTGGGTTCGAGTTTGATCGGTGGTTGCCGTGCCTCGGGTGCACCTTCTAGGCCCAACCGAAGTGCGTCAGAACCGCAGTGATGCCGGGTTGCAGTTCGTTCTGCTCGGTGCTGGTCAGCGGGGCATGGCCGCTATATGCCGCCACGAACGTGTCCCGGACAACCTCGCTCGTCGGGTCCCAGTCGTGGTAGCGGGTCCCGAGCAGAACCGTCGCCTTGGCCAGGTCCGCAACCCTTGTGCGGTAGGTCACGTCCTCGAAGTCCAGGACCGCCGTGATGCTCGTGCCGCTGTGGAGGATGTTGGCCGACCGGAAATCGTTGTGGACAAGCTGCTCCCGCCCGGTCGGCCGGCCGCCGTCGATGCGGTGGGGGTAGGCCGCCAGCGCTTCGTGGAGCGCTGCCAGCATCCGTCCCGCCTCGGTGACCTGTGCGGGGTCGCCGACGTCGAGGAGATCGCCCTCGATGACGGGGCAGACGCCGAGCGAGACATTGTTCAGCTCGACTTGAAGGCGACCGTCTCTTGTCGGAATTGGAGCAGCGACTGGGATGCCAGCGGTTTGAAGCCACACCCTCAGACGCGCTGTATCGGCCAGGCGCTGGAACAGTGACGGCGAGACGGACAATTTCGCGATGAGACACCTACCATCGATCGTGATCCACGCCAGCAAGTTTCGGTCGCTGATGACTAGACGGTCGCAGTCATGGATCGCGATGGCCCAGGTGTGCCAGAGAGCGTCACCCATCCAACCGGCCGCGGAAACAGCATCGATGAAGCCGAATCGCTCGGTCAAAGCGACTGCGGCGTCAACTGACTCCCACAGCATGCTCACTATGGGCGTGGCCGTCATGACCGACCAGTCAACCAGTTGAGCGACGCTGGTTTCGCGAGCGCACAGAGCGTCAGCACGGCGGGGAGGCGACAGCACGCAGAATCGGCCCGCGGCCACCGGCACCAGGCGAGCCTCGCCGGGCACCACGCCAGATCGCCCATGGACGGCCCGAGGATCTGGGTGCGTGTTCTGGCGTCGGCGTCACCCGGTGGAGACGCCACCGACGAGCGCCAGTCCCGTCGATATGGCCGGATTATCGTTGCAACGCAATGGGTTTTTGGGCGACGCATAACAGGGCGTACGGGGCGGTACGGCACTGAGTGCGCGAACGTCAACCGGGCCCCATGGCGCGTTGGAGCCAACGCCGTTGTTCGGGAGTGTCGGGGACAGCAAGCCCTCGGGCGTCGCTGATCGCGGCCCAGGCTTCCTCTGCCGCCATGCCCTGGGCCAGAAGGCAGCCGGCCGCGACCAGCGATGAGCGGCCTATCCCCATCCGGCAATGGACGACTACGTGACGGCCGGATGCCAACTCCTCGACCAGTTCGGTCACCAAAGCGCGGAAAGCTTTTGCCCCTGGTGTGCCTCGGTCCGGTGTCGGAAGGCTGATGAACCTGATACCGCTGGCCTCGGCTGATGCCGCCTCCTCGGTCAGCTCGAGCTCGCGAAGCTCGGAGGCCGTCAGCATGCTAACCAAGATGTCGGTCCCCGCCACCCGCAGAGCGGCCATCTCGTCTGCCAGCCACTCCCCACCCCTGGGCCGCGCCATCGTGCTCAGCGTGCCGGGCCACGAGCTCGCCACGGTGAAGATCGTCGCCCTCATGGCCGACATGCTCGCACAGAGGGCCGCACCCAACGAAGGCCCGTTTTCTCCGGCGTAGGGGTAACGTCTGGTCGTGGAGATCGCAGACCTGGGCTCGGCCCTGGCGCAGCTGTACGACAAGGAGCTGATCTTCCATGGGTTCACGCCCTACATGAGGGACTACGAGATGGTCGTCTACGAGCCCGTCGACCCGAACCCGAAGTACGGTCTTGCCCCGCGACACCTCCGCTTCCTCTTTAGGTACTGCACCGAGGCCACCGTCACCTCGCGGGTCCGGCCTGAGGTATGGAGCCGGTCCCTCAGCGACGAGCTCCTCAAAGTACGGCACGTCTCCAGGGACGCGACCGGCTACGTCTGGGGCGTGGAGGCTCAGGAGCTCTACCCGGGCGTCACGGTGGTCAAAGGCTCAAAGGGAGCGGCGCGCTGGGCCGACCAGCTCGGGATCGCGTTCCACGAGGTCCTGGTCGAGGCCAACTCCCAGGCCATCGGGCTGGTCTTTTCCGAGGTGACCGTCTCAGAGGTCACTCCCGGCTATGCGCCCTTCACCGTTGCAGCCTCCGGTCACGCCGAAGCCTACGCCGGCAGCTCGCGCCGGCCGCTGTTGGGCGACATGACCGGTGGCGAGCCGGGGCTCGGCAACTGCCAATGACCGACGAGTTGCCCGACGAAGTAGACCCCCGGCTCTGGGTGACCTTGTCGGGCGCGAAAGGGACCGCCTTCCCCGGCCGGGGCGGCCAACGCGCCTACCTTACCTACAACCCGCACACCTTCCTCGGGCTGATCGGCGCCTGGTTCCCGGGGCTTCGCATGTTCCTGAGGGTGGCGAAGCGCGACATCGCGGAACTGTCGCCCGAAGCTGAGGTGTGGATGGCCGGCTTCTTGGCCGGGAACGAGCCCGAGCCACAGGAGATGTTCGGCCCAGGTATCACCGAGGCCGCTGACGACGACCCAAGGGTGCAGCGCTGGCGGCAGGCGTTGGCCGAGTTCAGGCGCACCCGTTGGTGGCCGCACGCAAGCTGGGTTGATGTCGTGCCGTTCCCGCCAGGAACCCATCTCCCTCAGTTCGTCTGGGTGAGGCGAGGGGATGAGATCTGGGCTTGGGACGGCACCTGTTGGGCCAAGGCAAACCCCCAGCCGGCCCTGACCTCTGGGCGGCTGTCAGGCTCGGTTTGTTCCCAACGGGGCCGTTGCGACGTCAGCCAAGTCACCACGGTCCACCTCGTGTGCACTGATTGCGGAGAGACCATGCTCGTGATCCCGGAGGGGTTCACCGAAGAGACGTGGCGCGAACACGAAGTTCGTGCGGTCTAGGACGCAGCGAGCCGTGCACGTTCTGTCGCGCTCTCCGACCAGGACTGAAGAGCGTATCACCGTCGATCTGCATGGATTCCCCTGTAGCTCCGGCGCTTTATGACCCATGCATATTAGATAATCGGCACTGCCCAGCGCATAGTCCGCTTGTCCAAGCCCGACCTAACTGCACCCGTTGCCGTCGGTGTCCCACGCCTCGGTCATTCTCCACGCCCCAGAGGTGCCCGCTGGATGGTCGAAGGCGAGCGTTATGGCCACCCGACGAAGGGCACCGGGCAAGAACGGGTCGGGCCAAGGGCAGTCCGTAAGTTCATCGACACCGGCGCCGGGTAAAGCTCTGAACCGTGGGCGCAGGCTGGCGGCCGGGGGCAAGCCGGGCCACGCATCGCGGTGAGCACCGTACACAGCCACCAGGGCCCGGGTGTCCCCGGCGCCGAGTGGGTCGAGCCAGGGGAGCAGTTGGCGCAGCCCGGCTGCGGAGCCCTTGTCCACCACTAGGTAGAGCTCGCTCAAAAAGCCCACGTACTCGGACATGAGCCGGGTGCAAACGGTCCTGGGCACCGTGCCGCACTCGTCCTTGGTCGCCCTGGCCGCGATGAGCTGCGGTAGGGGCGTGGCCGGACCGGCCGCGCCAGGTGCCGCGGCACGGCTGGCGGCCGGCAGGGCGGCCAGATAAGAGAGCAGTTCGTCGGTCTTGCGGCCGCCCAAAGCGCCAGTGCAGCCCCCGTTGCGGCCGATGTCGAGTACGAGCCCTGAACGCACAGCCGATGCGACGTCGTTGCCATCGGCCCGGGCCCAGATGGTGAAGCCGGCAACGACGTAGAGACCGGGCCGAGCGGTGAGCAGCCCAACCGTGACCCTCACCACGTCGCCGGGACCGGCCTTGACTTCGCCCAGGGGCAACAGCGCAAGGTCTCCGAGGGTGCCCGCCCACTCTCGGGGCGGGTACCCGCGCTCAAGGACGTCGCCGATCTCCCACGGCGGCTGCAGGCGGGCGCCGGCCAAGCCGGGCAAAGGTGCCCCGATCCCGGCTGGTGCCCGGTCCAGCGAGACACCAAGGAGCGTGGCCGCCGCCAGCGCCGCGTCCTGGAAGCTGACCGTGAACGACCAGGGCGTCGGCGAAGCCGGCCCGGCCGCGCACTGGAGGGTGGCGCTGGCGGGGGCCACGATCGAACCGTCTAGACCGGGGGGACTGGCGACGGCTGTACGACCGTTTACCGCCATCACGCCCAACACCGCAAGGCACGCCACCACCAGGCACCCCGCGCTGCGGCCACGGTGTCGGCGACCCGAGAGGTTCTCGACAACGCCCCTTTTGAGCCCGTTGTGGCCCATTGGCGACATGGCCACGATGATGCCACCTCGAGGCACACCAGCAGAGAGTGACCGCCGCGCTGGTCCTACGGTGGGGTGCCTCATCAAGCCGGAGCACCGGCGCCCCCGTGCCCGGGCCCCGGCCCGAACTGGAGGTGCTCCATGCCCACCATCACCGCCTCGACCGAGGTCGTGCTCGCCGAGCCGGCAACTAATGAGCGAGAACGACTGGCCCTTGCCGGCTTCCTGGCCGGCTACAGCGGGCTCACCCGTGACGCCTACGCCTTGGACCTGCGCCAGTTCCTGGCCTGGTGCACCGGTCACGGCACCCAGCCGTTCGCGGCGCGCCGAGCCGACATCGAGTGCTTTGGCCGTGAGCTTGAGTCCAAGGGCCGCGCCCGTTCAACCGTCAGCCGCCGTCTTTGCACGGTGGCCGGCTTCTACCGCTACGCCGTGGAGGAGGAGCTTCTGGACCACTCACCGGCGGTGCACGTGCGACGCCCCCGGGTCGACTACGAGTCGCACGCCACCGCTCTTGACCGCAACGAAGTGGGCGCCCTGCTCGTAGCTGCAGGGCTTGGGCCGGCAGCCGAGCACGCCCTCATCTCCCTGCTCGCTCTGAACGGGCTCAGGGTCTCGGAAGCCACCGGGGC
>JBEKNX010000092.1:0-12402 GCA_049522375.1 Acidimicrobiales bacterium
ACCTGGCGGTCCTCGAAAAGCTGGAGGCGGTGCTCCACGGCACGCAGGAACCGGTAGGCGGAGGCGAGCCCCTCGGCGTCGGAGTGGGCCACGTACCCACCGGCGGCCAACGCGGTCAGGGCGGCCAGGGTGGCCGGGGCCCGCAGAGCTTCGTCCTCGCGCCCGTGCACCAATTGGAGGAGCTGCACGGAGAACTCGATGTCCCGTATGCCGCCCCGCCCCAGCTTTATTTCCCGTTGCGTGAGCCCATGGCGGGCCACGGTCTGTTCGGCCCGGGCCTTCATGGCCCGCAGGGAGCGCAGGTCGTCGGCGCCGAGGGGGCGGCCCCACACCCGTTTGGACGTCTCCGCGGAAAAAGCGGAGCCCAGCTCGGGGTTACCTGCTGCCGGCCGGGCCTTCAGGAGAGCCTGGAACTCCCATGTCTGGGCCCAGCGGTCCCAGTAGGCCTGGTAGGAGGCAAGGCTGCGGACGAGCACGCCGGCGCGACCTTCGGGGCGAAGGTCCAGGTCCGTCCGCCAGGCTTGCCGGGCCACGGCCAGCATCGGGTGAGGGTCGCCCGCGCCCACCAGCATTATGTCGATGTCACTGCCGTAGTTGAGCTCGCGGGCGCCGAGCTTGCCCATGGCCACGACGGCCATCTCTTCGCTCACGCCCGTTTGCTCCGTGGCCGCTCCCAGGACGCCGTCCGCCAGCTCGGCCAGCGCGCTGCCTACCTTCTCCAGGGGGACCTCGCCGGAGAGGTCCCCGGCGGCGATGCGCAGCAGCTCCAGCGTCTTCCAGCGCGAAAGAGGCGCCAAGGGGGCCAGCGGCTTGCCCAGGTGGCCCAGGACGTCGAGAGCCAGCGGGTCGGTAACGCAGGTCCGGGTCAGGAACGGGCTGGCGGCCATGACGGTCACGACCGTCCGGGCCAGGGTGGGCGAGGCGCGCAGGCGTTCTCCGGCGTCGGGCACCGTACCGACCAGACGCGCCAGCCCGAGCTCGGCGCGCGCCGGGTCAGCGCAAGCGGCCAGGTCAACGACGAACTCTTGGCGGGTGGCCGGCACCGGCCTACGCTCCTTGTCTATGACGTGGTTGCGCATCGCTCTCTGCCAGCTGGCTCCCGTGGTGGGCGACCTCAGCGGCAACGTCGACAGAGTGCTCCGCGCTCTCGGCCAAGCCGAGGAGTCCGGGGCCGACCTGGCGGTGTTCCCCGAGCTGGCCATTACCGGTTACCCCCCGGAGGACTTGTTGCTCAAGCCCGGGTTTGTGGCCGACAACCTGGTCGCCCTGGCCAAAGTGGCCCAGGCTACGGAAAACTGCGCGGCCATTGTCGGCTTCGTCGACGAGCGCCTCGACCTGTTCAACTCGGCAGCCGTTTGTGCCGGCGGCGAGGTCCGCGGTACCTACCACAAACGTAACCTGCCTAATTATTCGGTGTTCGATGAACAACGCTACTTCTCGGCCGGCAGTGGGGCCGAAAGCCTGTACCTGATCGCCGGGGCGCAGGTCGGTATTTCGGTTTGCGAGGATGCCTGGGACCCGACGGGACCGGTCAGTGCCCAGGCGGCGGCGGGGGCCGAACTGGTCGTCAACATCAACGCCTCGCCGTACTACGCGCAGCGCCTGGCGGAGCGCCAGCGGATGCTGGCGACGCGGGCGGCCGACGCCTCCTGCGTCCTCGTATACGTGAACGCCGTGGGAGGCCAGGACGAGCTCGTCTTCGACGGGGCCTCGATGGTCTTTGACGCCGACGGCCGCCTGGTGGCGGCTCTGCCCCAGTTCGAGGAGCGGGTGTCCGTTTTCGACCTCGAGGTGCGCCCGGCCTATCGCAAGCGGCTCCTCGACCCCCGCGGTGGCCACCGAGCACCCCCTCTGCCCGAAGTCACGCTGAGCACCTGCTCGCGGCTCCCCGTTGCGGCCCCGCGCCGGGGCCCACCGCTGGCCTCGCCGTTGGGCAGGGAGGAGGAGATATACCGCGCCATTGTGCTGGGGACGGGCGATTACGTTCGCAAGAACGGCTTCCATGACGTAGTCATTGGGCTTTCGGGAGGGGTCGATTCGTCCCTGGTGGCGGCGATCGCCGCCGACGCGTTGGGAGCAAGCGCGGTGCACGGCGTCTCCCTGCCGTCGCGTTACACGAGCGACCATTCCAACGAGGACGCGGCGGAGCTGGCGGCCACGCTCGGCATCGACTACCGCACGATCGCCATCGAGCCCGCCCACCAAGCCATGCTGTCCATGCTGGCCCAGGACTTCGGGTGGGCCGCCGGCTCTGTCGCGGGCGGGGCCGGCACCGGCCACGGGCTGGCGGAAGAAAACCTCCAGAGCCGCTTGCGCGGCGTGGTCCTCATGGCCCTGTCGAACAACTTCGGGTGGCTCGTGCTTACCACCGGTAACAAGAGCGAGCTCGCCGTCGGCTACTCGACGCTCTACGGGGACACGGCGGGAGGCTTCGCCGTCATAAAGGACGTGCCCAAGACCCTCGTTTACCGTCTTTGCCGGTGGCGCAACTCTGTCGGCCAGGTCATACCCGAGCGGGTGCTCACCAAGCCGCCGACGGCGGAGCTGCGCCCGGGGCAGCTCGACACGGACAGCCTGCCCCCTTATGAGCAGCTCGACCCCGTGCTCGAGGCCTACGTGGAGGGAGATCTCACCGCCGGCGAGCTGGTGGAGGCGGGTTTCGACCCGGCTTTGGTGGAGCGGGTGGTGCGCTTGGTGGACGGCGCCGAGTACAAACGCCGCCAGAGCCCGATCGGGGTGAGAGTGACGCCCAAGGCCTTCGGGCGGGACCGGCGCATGCCTATCACCAACGGGTACCGCTGACGTTATGGAGCGGCGGGTAACGGTCGTGGCGGCGGCGCTTTCCATCGAGCAGTCGGCCCACATGGTCGGCGCCTGGGCGTGGGCCGAGGGCCGGCTCTACGAGGTGATCGGGTCCTGGGTGCCCTCCACCGTCTGGCCGGCGGCGAAGGTCTGGTTCGCCTCGGCCAGCCAGCACCACGCCTGGCGGGCCCAGCTCTGGCAGCAACGCTTGTCTGGTCGGCTCGTTCCGGCCTACCCGGGGACCGATGCCGGTCCTCCCGGGACCACCGCCGCGCCCGCCAACGAGCACGTGAGGCCCGGCTCCGCCGGTGCGGAGGCCGCTCTGGGCGCTCTGGGCCGGCTCAATGGCGACGGGGCGCGCTTGGGGGCGTATTGTCGGGTCATCTTGCCTCGTACCGTTGTCGCTTACAGGTCGTGGCAGAGGCGTTGCACGGCTTCTTCTGACCGACCGGTGGCGAGGGTGCTCGCCCTCAACCTGGTGGACGTCGTGGCCGACTGGCAAGAGGGCTCGGAGGTCCTGGCGGACCTGCTGGGCCAACCCGAGGGTGCCGACCAGCTCAATGACGTGGCAGGCGCGTCCGTCGAAGTGGAGCGGCTGCTGGTCGGGCACGGGCTGGGCCCGGACAGCTCGTGGGCGGCATGACCGGTCCTGCGGCTCCGCCCACCTCGGGCCCGCCTGCGGCCCCGGCCGGTCGTGCCCCGGGCCCCGGGCCTGGCGTCGCCGACCTCGTGCCTGGCGTCGCCGACCTCGTGCCTGACCAGCCCGGGCCGGACGCGGGCCCGTCCCCGACGCCCGACGCGGCGGAGGACCAGAGGCTGCGCGAGCTCGCCGAGCGCTACTTTTGGTTGTTCGAGGACAGCCCGGTGGCCAAGTACGTCTGCGACGTGGAGGGCACCGTCCTGGAGGTGAACCCGGCCCTGTGCCGCTTGTTGAGCACGCGGCCCGAAGAGCTGGTCGGCCGGACTCTGGCCAGTTTCTCCATCGACCCGCCTGTCCCGTCCGCCGAGCTGGAGCCGTTCCTGTCCGGCCAGGCGCGGACGTACTCCGGGGTGAGGACGTACCGTGCTGGCGACGGTAGACCGCGGCGCGCCATCGTCACCCTCGGCGCCATAAGGGACGCCAATGGCGCGGCGCGCACGATATTCGGGGAGCTCGAAGACCTGACGGTCCACGAACTGGCCCTCTCCGAGCTCGACCGCCAGCGCCACCGCCTGGAGATGGCCATCGAAGCCTCCAACATTGCGGTCTGGGAACTCGACGTCGTCTCGGGCCGGGTCACAGTGCAGGACCGCCTGGCCGGCGCGGCCGGCTTCCGCGAGCAGAACATGACCTACGGGGACTTCGTGAGGACCTTCCATCCCGACGATCGGCACCTACTGCCCACGATCAGGGCACTGCGCTCGCAGGCCTGCACCGAGCTGGACGTGGAGCTGCGCTGCGGGGCGGCCTACGGGCCGGTCAACTGGGTGCACTTGAAGGGCCGCGCCGTCGTCGGTGACGACGGTTCTGTCGTGCGAGTGTCGGGCACGACCGTGGACGTGACCGAGCCGCGTGCTCAGCGGGCGGCGCTGGCTGTGCAGCGGGACCGCCTCGAGCTCGCGTTGGAGACGGCCGGGATGATGGCCTGGGAGGTGCGGCTCGGGCCGCGCCCGCTGTTCAATGCCATCCACGCCGACCTGCTCGGGATCAATATCCCGGCCGCCCTCGTAGTCAGCGGGACGGCCACCGCCCCGGTTTTCGGTGACAGGGTGGTCCGGGCCGACCGTGAGGCGGTGAGCCAGGCGCTGCGGGAAGGCCTGCAGCCTGGCCGCGAGGTGCTGGAGCTCGAGTACCGCTGGCAGGACGACGACGGGGAGGTGCGCTGGGTGCACACCCGCGCCCGGGCCGAGCACGACGATTTTGGCCAGCTCGTGCGGGTCACCGGGACGACGGCGGACATCACCCACACCCGGCGAGAAGTGAGCCGCCGCTTGCGGGCGGAGCGGGTGCTTTCGCTGACCGTACAGGCCTCGCCGGACGCTTTTATCGGCGTGGACGACCGCGGGGTGGTGACCGACTGGAACCCGGCGGCGGAGGCGATGTTCGGCTGGTTCCGGGACGAGGTCGTGGGCCATAGGCTGCTGGAACGGGTCAGCGGCGCCGGGGGTAACGGGTTGGCCGAGGTCCTGTCCGATATGAACGGCCCGGGAACGGGGGGAGCCGACGGGACGAGCGTGCGAAAAGAGGTGGAGGTGGTCAGCCGCGACGGTCGCCATTTCCCCGTCGAGGTTTCCGTGGTCCGGGCCGAAGACGACGGGAGGCCGTTCTTCCCGCTTTTCGTGCGGGACCTGTCGGCGCGCAAGGCCTACGAAGGCCAGCTCGTGCGCAACGCGCTCTTCGACCCCCTCACGTCCATGCCCAACCGGGCGTTGCTGGTCGACCGCCTGAGCGGTGCCCTCCGCCGGCTCGGCCGGGCGGCCGGCCTGCTGGCTGTGGTCTTCATCGACGTGGACCGCTTCAAGCACATAAATGCCAGCCTGGGACATCGGGCCGGGGACGACTTCCTAGTCGAGTTCGCCCGCCGGATCCGCGCCGTCCTGCGGCCGTCCGACACCGTGGCCCGCCTTGCGGGGGACGAGTTCGTCGTGCTGTGCGAGGCATTGGAAAACGAGCGCGAGGCCATGGCCCTAGCGGCGCGGCTCGTTGCGGTGCTGGCGACGCCGTTCGTCGTCGAGGGCCCGGCGCACCGGGAGATCTATGCCTCGGCCTCAGTCGGCATCGCCTTGTCGAGCGAGGCCTCGACCGACGCGGAGAGCCTCGTCCGCGACGCCGGCACGGCTATGCACCGGGCCAAAGAACAGGGAGGCGGTCACATCGAAGTCTTCGACGCCGAGGCCCGCAGCCGTTCTGTGGCCCGCTTCGAGGTCGAGTCGGAACTGCGCCGCGCCCTGGAGCGGGGCGAGCTGTGCCTCTACTACCAGCCCGTGGTCGACTTGACGGGCCGGCTGGAGAAGGTGGAAGCCCTGGTCCGCTGGTCGCACCCTTCGGGCCGGGTGGTCCTTCCGGCCGAGTTCGTGCCCCTGGCGGAGGCGTCCGGTCTCATCGTGCAGTTGGGCGACCTGGTCCTGCACATGGCCTGCGACCAGGTGAACCGCTGGCGCCGCCAGCACCCTGCGCTGGCTGAGCTCGGTGTCGCCGTCAATATTTCCGGCGCCCAGTTGCGCTCGGAGGACGCCGTCCACAACATGGCGTCGATCATCGAGAACACCGGCCTGCCCCTGAGCGCCCTCATCCTGGAGCTGACCGAGAGCGTGCTGATGGACGAAAGAACGGGGGCGGTGAGCAAGCTGACAGCCTTGCGCTCGCTGGGCGTGCGCCTGGCCGTGGACGACTTCGGGACGGGTTACTCGTCGCTGTTGTACCTGCGGCGCTACCCCCTCGACATGTTGAAGATCGACCGCAGCTTCGTTGCCGGCCTGGTGGACAACCCTGCGGACGCCACCATCGTCGATGCCGTCGTACGGCTGGGCCACTCCTTCGGCCTGCAGACCGTGGCCGAAGGGGTCGAGACGGCGGACCAGCTCAGGCTGCTACGCGGCCTGGGCTGCGACATGGGACAAGGCCATTTCTGGGCCCGGCCCCTGCCGCCCGAGACATTGCTGAGCCAGCTGCTGGCGGACGGGGCGCGCCAGCCCATCCAGTTGTAGCGCTATAGCTTCCCGCCCGCTACGGTGTCAGTCATGCTCAAAAAGTTGATAGTGCTCGCCCTAATAGTCGGCGTCGGGTTCATGGCGGCCAAGAAGCTGCGGGCTGCCTGAAAGCTTCGTTCCTGTGCCGCTCCGGCCGGCGCTGAAGGCACCGGCCGGTGGCACCGGTCAATCGGCTCGGCTAGCTGGCGTAGGTCGCCGCCGGGCCAGCATGGCCATGCCCAGGAGCAGAGCGCCCAGCACAACGGCGCTGGCGGCGCCGACCAGGCCGGCGCGGGCGGGCCGGCGACCGGTGGGCGTGACGACCATCAGCTCGGAGAACTGCAGCACCGGCCAGCCCCGCATTTGAGCTATGCGCCGCAGGGCGCGGTCCGGGTTCACCGCCACCGGGTGGCCAACCGCTTCCAGCATGGGCAGGTCGGTAGCCGAGTCGCTGTAGGCCCAACTTTCGTTGAGGTCCAGGCCGTCGCGCTCGGCGATGTGGCGGATGGTGGCCGCCTTTTGCGGACCGTAAGCGTAGTTGAGCAGCTGGCCGGTGTAGAGGCCGGCATGGACGGCAGCCTGGCTGGCAATAGCCTCCTCGGCGCCGAGGTGGCGGGCGAGTGGTTCGACGATCTCTTCGGGAGCGGCGGAGACGATGTACACGCGCCGGCCTGCCTCTTTGTGCTGGGCAATGAGGTCGATGGCCTCCTTGTACGTGATCGGGCCGACGACCTGGATGAGAGTTTCGGCCACGATTCGCTTGACCTTCTCCTGCTCCCAACCGGTGGTAAGGCGCAACATGCGCAGGCGCAGGCGCTCTAGGGTCTTGGCCCGGGCGCCGAAGCGCACGAACAGCATCTGCCCCAGCAGCCCCCTGACCAACAGGCGCCGGGTGACCAGTCCTTCCCGGTAAAACGACCGCGAGAACGCCGACAGCGACGGCTTGGCTATCACCGTCTTGTCGAGGTCGAAGAACGCAGCCGCACTCGCCGCCATTGACTGGAGTCTGCCACGGCCCTGTCCTCTGCCGGCAGAAGTCAGGCCCGGCGAAGGTCAGGGGGCGCCCGGGCCGTTGCTGGGACACTTCCGGGCCGGCCCTGAGCGCCGGGTATCATCCGGGAATGGCTGATGTGCCCCGGTCCATGCCGCACACGGACATCCAGCAGATCGACGGGAAGATGTTCCAGCTCTTCGCGCTGGTGGTCGAAGCGCTCGCCGCGGCCACCGACGCGCTGTTGTCCGGCGACAGGCACGTGGCCGCCGTCCTGTCAGGACGCGATGAGCTTGTCGACAACGTCTACAACGACGTGGGCAGGCTCGTCAACCGGGCCGTGGCGCTGGAGGCCCGCGACCAGAAGGACCTGAGGTTCCTGCTGGCCGCCCTACGAGTCGTGCCTGAGCTCGAGCGCAGCCACGAGCTAGCTGAGCACATAGCCCGGCGCGCCGCTTACGGCCTCGGCGCCGAGCTGACCCCCCGGGCCCGGGGCCTCATTGACCGCATGGGCAAGGTTGGCATGGTCATGTGGCGTAAAGCCGCCGACGCCTGGTACGACAAGGAGGGCAAGGTGGCCGACGAGCTGGCCCACCGTGACGAAGAGATGGACGAGCTGCAGACGGTGCTCGTCAGCGAGGTGGCGTCATCGGGGGCCCCTTCATCGGTGGCCATGGAGCTGGCCCTGGTGGCCCGCTTCTACGAACGCCTGGGCGACCATGCCGTCAACGTGGCGCGTATGGTGTCGGCCCTGCACGATGAGCTGGTGGAGTAGCGGTGTGGAGCAACGGTTTAGGGGGTCGAGCTGCTACGGTGGCCAGGGCATCGTTTGTGGGAAGTGTGTGGCCCATTAGGAAGGACTTCGATCGATGGAGCTCGGTCTCGACGTAGACGACAGCCGGCGCCCTTATACGGTCCTGGCCGTCAAAGGGGAAGTCGACGTCTACACGGCCCCGCGGCTGCGGGAGAAGTTGGTCGAACTGGTGAGCCAGGGAAAGCACCAGATCGTCGTTGACCTGGAGGGCGTGGACTTCCTGGACTCCACTGGCCTCGGTGTCTTGGTGGGAGGGCTCAAGCGCCTACGCAGCCACGATGGCGACCTCACCCTCGTGTGCACGCACCAGAGGATCCTCAAGGTCTTCGAGATCACCGGCCTGACCAAGGTCTTCGCCATCCACGCTTCGGTCGACCAGGCAGTCGCCCAGTAGCGGGCACCCGACGTCAGCGAACGAGGCCGGTTTGATGCAGCGTGCTCCCGAGATGCACCGTGCGCTCGTCCTCGAGCTCGATGTCCCCTCCCGACCGGAGTTCATAGCCATCGTCCGCCTCGTCGTGGCGTCGGTGGCGTCGTCCCGGCGGGCGTTGGCCGACGAGCGGATCGATGACCTCAAACTGGCTGTTTCCGAGGCGTGCACCAACGCCATCGAGGCCAACCGCACCGTGCGGCCGACCGCTCCCGTGCACGTCGAAATATGGGAGGCACCCGATCGCCTGGAAGTGGACATCGAGGACAGCGGCCCCGGCTTCGACCCGGACAAGCTCGAGTTCCCACCGCCGGTCACCGATCCTGACCGCCTCAACTTCGAGAGGGGACTGGGCATCCCCCTCATCCGCACGCTCGTGGATAGCGCCGCTTTCGTCCGTAAAGAAAGTGGGACATCCGTGCGCATGACCGTCTTCGGCGGCCCCGTCGACGGCGATGACACGGCGGCTATCTACATCGACGTGTCCAAGATGAGCGACCTCCCGCCGACGCAACAGGGTCGCTGACCAGCGGCCGTTCGGTATTAGGATCACCTAAACCCTGGTTTCGGGGGATCCACACTTGACTTTCAGCCCTCGAAAATCTATGTTTAAGCGGACCGAACATGGAAACAGAGCTCTCTGGGTCTCAACGTGCCGCGCTCAAGGAAATCTGGCGCCAGACCTCCGAGCATAGTGACTGGGCCCGTACCGGCGACCTGGCCACTGTTCTCGGTGTTTCCCCGGCTACGGCTACCGCGATGGTCAAGCGCCTGGTGGAGCAGGGCCTGGCCGACCACGCACCGTACCGGGGGGTGGGCCTGACCGAGACGGGGCGCCGGTTGGCCGTCGCAGTAGCGCGACGGCACCGCATCGTGGAGCGCTTCCTTACCGACCTCCTCGGCTACGGCTGGGCCGAAGCGGACACGCTGGCCCCGACGTTCGAGCATCACCTGCCCCAGGAGGTCGAGGACCGGCTTTTCGAGGTGTTGGGGCGTCCGGCCACATGCCCCCACGGCTTCCCCATCCCCGGGCACGGGTCGGAGGCCATACCGGCGCTGGCCCAGCTCTACGACATGGAGCCAGGCCAGAAAGCGATTGTGGCATTGTCCAGTTCGGTCAGCCCCGCTATGGTTGCTTTCCTTGGCGAGATGGGGCTTGTCCCCGGTGCCGAGGTCGAGGTCATCGAGAAGCAGCCGTTTGGCGGCCCCTTGGTCGTAAGGGTCGCAGGGGCCGAGAGGACTCTGGGCGAGAGGGCCGGGCGCCAGGTCCGTATTCGTATGCTGACTCCCGGTCAAGCCGTCGACGGCGATGCCGCGGCAGCGTCCCGAGCCACCCCGGCCCGCCCGGGGGGCACCACAAAGGAGAAATGATGGCTCATTACCTCGCCGCCGGTACGGGTGGCTTCCAGGCGTTCAGCCTCAGGGGACAAGATTGGGGCTGGCTGGTCTTCGCTGTCGCCTGCGCCCTCGTCGCCATCGCCACGGGGTTCTTCATGAGGCGCCAGGTACTGGCGGCCGATCCCGGGACGCCGGCGATGATCGACATCGCCAAGGCCATCCAGGAGGGTGCCGCCGCCTACCTGAGGCGGCAGTTCAAGACCATCGCCATCGTCACGGTGCCCCTGGCCGTCCTGGTGTTCCTTACCGCCACCAAGGTGGTGAACCCTCTTACCGGCCACACCGTGCTCAGCTTCGGGCTGTCGGGCCTGTACCGCATGCTGGCGTTCTTGGTGGGTGCGCTCCTGTCCGCGCTCGCCGGGCTGATAGGGATGACCACGGCGGTACGGGCCAACGTCCGCACCGCCGCCGCCGCCCGCACCTCGTCGATGCCCGCCGCCTTGCGCGTGGCCATCATGGCCGGCGGGACCACCGGGGCGTTCGTGGTCGGGTTCGGCCTGCTCGGCACCACGGTGATCGTGATGCTGGCCCAGCACAGCCTCAGCGCCATACTTGTCGGGTTCGGCTTCGGGTGCTCGCTGCTATCGCTGTTCATGCGCGTGGGCGGAGGCGTTTACACCAAGGCCGCCGACGTGGGCGCAGACCTGGTCGGCAAGGTGGAAGCGGGCATCCCTGAGGACGACCCCCGCAACCCCGCCACCATCGCCGACAACGTCGGCGACAACGTCGGCGACTGCGCCGGCATGGGCGCCGACCTTTTCGAGTCCTACGGGGTGATCCTGGTGGCGGCGCTCATCCTGGGCACCGGTGCCTTCACCTCCATCGGGCGCAACCCCGTGTTTGGGGTAACTTTCCCGCTGGTCGTGATGGGCATCGGGGTGCTGGCCTCGCTCATCGGCATCTTCTCGGTGCGGGCCACGCCGCGCGACCGCTCGGCCATGGCACCCATCAACCGGGGCTTCATCCTGGCCTCCGTGCTCACGCTCATCGGCAGCTTCTTCGTGGCCCAGTTCTACGTCCACAACCTGAAGGTCTGGTGGGCGGTCGTGGTCGGTGTAGCTCTCGGGCAGGTCGTCAGCCGGATCGCCGAGTACTACACGTCGACCGAGACCTCCCCGGTGCTCGAGATCGCCGAGTCCACCAGGACCGGCCCGGCGACCACGATCTTGTCGGGGATCAGCTCGGGCCTGGAGTCTTCGGTGATCGCCCTGCTGGCCATAGTCATCGCCATCGCCATTGCCATCGGGATGGGTAACGGCAACATCCAGTTCACCTTGTACCTCGTCGCCCTCATCGGCATCGGCCTGCTGTCCACCACTGCCTCTGTCGTCACCGAGGACACCTACGGCCCCGTGTCCGACAACGCCGCCGGTATCGCCGAGATGAGCGGCGAGTTCTCCGGCGAGCCGGAGCGCATCATGGCCAGTCTTGACGCCGTGGGCAACACCACCAAGGCCGTGACCAAGGGCTTCGCCATCGGCTCGGCCGTCATCGCCGCGCTCGCCCTGTTCGCCGCCTTCATCCAGACGATCGGCCAGCAGCTCGGCCTTCACGCCGTCGGCAACGCCCTCTACCAGAGCGTCTCCACCGCCATAAACGTGGCCAACCCGAAGATCTTCATCGGCATGCTCGTCGGCGGGTCGATCGCCTTCCTGTTCTCTTCGGCGGCCATACGGGCGGTGGGCCGCTCGGCCGGGACCATCGTGCAGGAGGTGCGCCGCCAGTTCCGGGAGCACCCGGGGATCATGGACCGCACCGAGCGCCCCGACTACAGCAGCGTGATCGATATCTGCACCAAGGGGGCGCTGCGCGAGCTGGTCACCCCTGCCCTGCTCGCGGTCCTGGCCCCGGTCGTGATCGGTTTCGGTATCAGCGACCTCGCCCTCGGAGGTTTCTTGGCCGCCGCCATATTGACGAGCCAGCTGATGGCGGCGTTCATGAACAACGCCGGCGGTGCGTGGGACAACGCCAAGAAGTACGTCGAGGAGGGCCACCTCGGGGGCAAGGGCTCAGAGGCTCACAAGGCGGCTGTGGTGGGTGACACGGTGGGCGACCCGTTCAAGGACACCGCCGGCCCGGCGTTCAACCCCCTGATGAAGTGCATGAACCTGGTGAGCCTGCTGGTGCTGCCTACAGTGATCACCCTGCGCAACAACAACGCCGCCCGTTACTCGATCGCCGCCGTCGCCCTGGTGATCGTCATGGTCGGCGTCGCCTACTCCAAGCGCCACGTGGCCAGTGTGGCCGACGAGCCGGCCGGTGCCGACGGCCCGGTGAGCGGTGTGGGCGTGGCCGGTG
>JBEKNX010000093.1:0-12308 GCA_049522375.1 Acidimicrobiales bacterium
CACGGTTGCTGCGAGCTGATCGTGCCGAGTCTCGGTAGGGGCTGGCTGTGGCTTGCTCCGGCCACTGCTCGGACATAAGAGGTGATCATCAGGACTACGAGAAGCTGCAGAAGAAATGCCTCTTCAATGGCTTCGGTGTTCTCAGTAATGCCGTCGATGTGGGTGAAAGAGACCTTGTGATAAAGCGGCTCCGACAACCGAGAGTAGTGAGCAGGTCCCCCACTGCTTGGTCGGTCGCGCTCGTCCTCGCTGTCGGCGTCTTGGGGGGTGCCTTGCTGAGCAACGCCGTTGCCCAGTCCCCACCCCGGGCATCGGCGGGCCTGTCTCTTTCGGCCAACAAGGAGCTCCCGCCGCCTGCGCCGATGATCACCGAGGCGCCTGAGAGCCTGACTTATGACACCTCGGCGCACTTTGGGTTCATGGACCAAGGTCAGCACGACGGCTTCCAGTGCAGGCTCGACAACTCCGCCTTTCAACCCTGCGGTCCCCGGGGCATCAGTTACGACCATGTTGCGCTGGGGCCACATTGCTTCCAGGTGCGGGCGGTCCATGGCGGGCTATGGAGCGCTCCGACGTCGCTCTGCTGGCGTTGCCAGCCGGTCGCCCTCCGTGGGGAGTTCACGATCGGGGGCAATGTCGGCCAGCCTTTCTATCCCGGGGTTAGCCAGGCGCTGGACCTGACCATCACCAATCCCTTCAAATTCGCGATCACGGTGCTGAACGTCTCTATAACGGTGGATCCCAGTTCCACCAAGTCAGGCTGTTCTGGGACCGTCAACCTGTTGGTGACCCAGCCCCTTAGGGCAACCTTTCCCGTCCCCGCGGGCTCCACAAAGTCGCTCTCCGACCTTGGCGTGCCCCGCGACGACTGGCCGGTGTTGACGATGCCGGACCTGCCGACCAACCAGGGCGCTTGCGAGGGAGCCACGTTCGGGCTCATCTACCTGGGAAGGGCGTCACAGCAGTGAGCGCGCCGCGCCGTGAGCACCGCTTGCATCCCGGGGGTAGCGCCGCGGCACTGTTGGAAGGTTTCCTTGACGGCACTTACGGAGTTGATCTCAGGCCACAAGCCGGCGCTCATCTGAGACCGAAAGCGGGAGCCCACCTCAAGGCGAAAGCTGGAGCTCACCTGAGGTCGGGAACTGATCTCAGGCCGAAAAGCCCAGCTCATCTCAGGCCGAAACCCGAAGCTGGTCCCAGGCCGAAACAACAACCGCGCTGGCCAGTTCCTGCGAGCCTCGCAGTGGTGATGGTCGCCGGCCTTCCCATGGTCGTCGCTGGCGTCGCGGAAGCGTACTTTTTGTCCGCGGGACACGGCACCGGGTACGCGACGGTGGGTGAATGGACCACGACCACTACCACTGACCCGACCACGACCAGCACGACTGACCCGACCACGACCACGACCACTACCACTGACCCGACCACGACCACTACCACTGACCCGACCACGACGACATCGGCTCAGATGACCACTACGACGTACCCGACAACCACCACCGTGCCGACCACTACGGCGCCTACTACGAAGCGTCAGCTGATCACCACCACCAAGCCGCTCACCGCGACGGACGCGACAACTACCCCGGCTCCGCCCACAACGACTACCGTCCCTATCACCACCACTACTACCGATCCTAACTCGACGACGGCACCGACCTCGTCTAAATCGGCTCAGACGACCACTACGACGTACCCGACAACCACCACCGAGGCGACCACCACTACCACCGAGCCGACTACGAGCACCTCGGTTCAGCCGATCACCACCACCACCACCACCACCACCACCGACTCGACCACCACCACCGAGCCGACCACCACCACGACTACCGAGCCGACCACGACCACGGGTACCGAACCGACCACCACCGAGCCGACTACGAGCACCTCGGCTCAGCCGACCACCACCACCGAGCCGACCACCACCACGACTACCGAGCCGACAACTACTGGGGCCTGCCCGACGACCACTACGGACCCGACCACCACGGACCCGACCACCACGGACCCGACCACCACGGACCCGACCACCACGGACCCGACCACCACCACCGAGCCGACAACTACTGCGGCCTGCCCGACGACCACTACGGACACGACCACCACCACCGAGCCGACCACGACCCCTCCGACCACCGACCCCGCCAGTTCCATGACCCCGACCGAGACGACGACGCCACAACCGGCCAGCCTGACGGTGGTCGCCCCCGCGAGCGGTACCGCCGACGTTGCAATAGCCGCCAGCTCAATCAGCGGTGTCCTGGCCGGCTCTCCAGCTGACGACACCGGTGGCTCCATCACTTTCACCGTTCTGGGCCCGCAGACGAGCGCCCCGACAAGTTGCACGGACGGCACGACGGTTGGTATTGCTACGTCGGTGCCCAGCATCGGCACCTACTACCCGAGCTCCGGTTTCACGCCGGGCCAGGCCGGCAACTACTGGTGGTACGCGTCATACGACAGTGACGCCAACGGTAACTACGCCACCAGCAGCTGCGGCCCAGGGATGCCCGAGACCGTCGTGGCCGGCTCAGTGACGACCACGTCGGTCGCGCCAAGTGGCAGAGGCGGACAGTAAGGCAGTTTGGACCGGCGGTGCCTTTACGTGTGAGCTTTTGACCTTGCTCCATAGCTATCGTTTTATCGCTACAAACACACGGTCCTAGACCTGAACGCCGACCAGCTCGGCCAGAACTGGCCAGGTCGAAACGTGTGGCGTCCGCGTGCCTGCCCTGATCGCCGAGCAATGGCCCTTGCTGTAGCCCGTGGCCTCCATGATGTCCGCGAGCTTGGCGGCGCCAAGCCTGGGCCAGATGCGCTCGCGGTAGATGGCCGGGTGAATATCGGCGCCATAGGCTTCCACGCGCTGACTCGGAGAACCCACGTGCCCGAGTGAAGGCCCGGCTCGACCGTCTCGTGGAGCTGGATCGGTGGCATTCGTCTCGCCAGGCGCCGGCCCAAGCGTGGTTGCGGCCCGGTGGGTGAATCTCCGCCAGCGTCCTGACCGTGCGGCTTTCGAGGACGTACTGCGCCGCAACCGCCCTCGGTTGGTGGCTTTTGGCCCGATGTACAAGGCATTCGGCCGGGCGCCTCGGGAAAGCAGCGACCGGGGAGAGCTCGTCAGTGTGCAAAGCGGACTGGAGCGACAGTCGCCAGGACGCCGCCGACCCTCGGCCGCCGCGGGCCTAGCCAACCGTGGTGGCGCCACGTGCGGCGCCACTCGCTCAGGGTCGGTAGAGCCTCAGCAGCACCACGATGAGGACGCCGCTGCCAACGAAAAGGACGAACCTGGACGCCTGCTCACGCGAGGGCGGGTAATTCGCATTTCAGCAGGTCGGCGGCGCCGTCGGCTTCGTGGGGGACGGCGATTTCCGCAATAGCGGAAGGTTTCACGCGCCTCAGGCTGAGAGGCTAATGTAACACTCTGTGCACGACCGGCCGAGATGATGGTAACCGCCCACCGTCGAGGCTAAGCAACGGCGATCGGGCGCTAACACCGATCGCGGCCTCGACCTAGGCGTCAATAAGTTGGAAGTTGGGGCACATTTGCGGAATGATGCCGCCAACATAACTACCAAGGTCCCAGTACACGGCGAGTAATAAGGACAAAGGCGAGTAACAGGATCGCTCTCAGCTTTTCTTTTCGACGGAACGACAGGGGGGCTGTCATTTGAGGATCGAAGACTGTAGCGACACCAGGATGTCGGCAGACGAGTTTACACGAGCCGATATTTTGGAGGCAGGCCCGGACGGCTCAGAGACGGACCAGCCAGCCCAACTTAGCATTGTGGTGCCTCTCTATAACGAGGAAGAAAATGTCGATCCGGTCGTAGGAGAAGTGCTCGGGGTCCTCGACAGCGTCCCCGTTGTCGCCGAACTTATACTGGTCGACGATGGCAGCCGCGATGCCACTGGCGAGCGGGCCTTTGCCTGGCAGCGGCGCGACCGTCGGGTAAAAGTGCTCCAGTTCCGCCGGAACTTTGGCCAGACGGCCGCCATAACCGCCGGCTTCGACGTCGCCGAAGGCAGGGTCATCGTAGTGATGGACGGCGACCAGCAGAACGACCCGCACGACATTGCCAGCCTGCTGGAAGCGATGGCCAGGGGTTATGACGTCGTGAGTGGCTGGCGGGTAAATCGCCAGGACAAGCTCCTACTCCGGAAGGTCCCGTCCCGGTTGGCCAACCGCCTCATTTCGCGCACGACAGGCACCGAGCTGCACGATTACGGTTGCACCCTGAAAGCCTACGACTCGGGCGTAGTCCGTCACCTGAAATTGTACGGTGAGATGCACCGTTTTATCCCGGCGCTGGCTAGCATGGCTGGTGCGCGGGTAACGGAAATACCGGTCAACCATCGGCCGCGCATACGGGGTACGTCCAAGTACGGGATATCGCGTACGTTCCGGGTGCTCCTCGACCTATTGACGGTTAAGTTCCTTCTCGAGTACCTCACGCGCCCGATCCAGTTTTTTGGCCGCATTGCCGCGCTTTCGGTGACGGGAACGTTTATGGCGGTGACATTGCTCGCTGCCCAGCACCTCGACCGGTTCCAGCTCCTGAGTGGGGATACCTGGGTATCGCTGGCCACGATGCTCGTGGTGCTCAGTGTCCTCGCCCTCTGTTTTGGCTTGCTCGGAGAGGTGATAACCCGCAGCTACTTCGAGAACGGTCAGCGGCGTACGTACGTCGTTCGTAGACGGGCCGGGTTCGCCTTGGACCTTTCAGAGGCACAGGCAACAGGAACGGCACTCGATGGCACCATGTCGCCCGCGGTAATCGGGGTGGCGGGCCAGCCTTGGGGTCGTTTGGCCGACAGAAGACCCCAGTAGGGCTCTTGATGACGACGGGAACACGGACCCGGATGGTAACGCTGGCCAAGCTCGCCGTTTCGGGCGCGCTGTTGGCTTACCTGGTACGCAAAGGGAGCCTGGGCGCGGTGGAGCGCGCCATCACCGGTGCCTCCCCGAAATGGTTGGCCCTGGGCTTCGGCCTCGGCGTGCTCGGTGCCATGGTGACGATCTGGCAGTGGTGGGGCGTGCTGCGCTCCCTTGGGTTACGGAGGACTTACCGGCGCTGCTTTCGCCTGGAGCTGGCCGGCGATGTCTTCGATGCCGCCCTGCCGAGCTCCATAGGGGGCGACGTCCTGCGGGCGGTAAGCGTGGCCGAGGGGTCAGACGAGCGTCAGGTCGGTGTGGCCAGCGTGGTCCTTCGGCGGCTGTGCAATTTCCCCGGAATGGTGCTGTTGATGGCCCTGGGCATCGGCGCCACCTGGGCCGGTGGTCATACCAACCGGGCCTGGCCGGCGGTTCTCGTCGCCCTGGCCTTTGGCCTGGGCCTCGTGGTGGTCACCCTCAGCCCGCTGGCGGGCTGGGTCTCCACGCGTCGCTGGCTCCAACGCCGGGCATTGCGAGCGCTGGCGAAGGTCCTGAGCACAGTGGAGGGTTTTCGCGTCCTGAGAGGGGCTCTGGGCGCCGCCGTCCTACGAGGGTGCCTGTTCTGGTGCTGTGCCGTGACCAGCCAGTGGTCTTACATGCGGGCGGTCGGTGTCGACCATGTCCCCTTGGCTTACGCCGGTGTGGTCGTCACCGTTACCAACCTGGTCACCATGTTGCCCATCGCCATGGGCGGGTACGGTTTGCGGGAGGGCACGTTCAGCGCCCCTCTGGTCGCCGCAGGGATGGCTCCTGTGGCCGAAGGGGTGGCCGTAGGCGCCTGCCTCACGGCCCAGACAGCCGTCTTCGGCCTGGTCGGTCTGCCCTCGTACATGACCTTGCGTAGTAGCCGGCGTCGGTCTCCGGCGAAGGCATTGACGGCCGTGGAGGTGGCTTGAATGCGCGTCCTCATGGTTTCCCCCCACCCTGTGTACTCGCCCCGAGGGACGCCGATAAGTGTCCTCAACCGCTGCCGTGCCCTGGCTGAGCTAGGCCATGAGGTCGACCTCGTCACTTACCCGATGGGCGAGGACGTGCCCGTCCTAGGCCTGCGCTACTTGAGGGCGCATGTACCGGGCATAAAAACTGTGGCCGTGGGTCCGTCGTGGCGGAAAGTCCCGCTCGACTTGGCCGTTTTTACCAAAGCCAGCTGGGCCCTTATCCTGCACCGGCGTCGTTACCAGGTCTTGCATACCCACGAGGAGGCCGGGATATTGGGGTTACTGGCCCGGGCCCTGCGCGTGCCCCACGTGTACGACATGGGCAACGAGCTCGCCGTAGTGGCCCGGAACTACGGGCTGGGCGACCCGCACCCCCTTACCATGTTGGCGGGCTGGGCCGAGCGCCGCATGGTCCGCAGCGCGGACGTGGTCATAGCTCACTTCCCGGCCATCAGGAGCTCGGTCTTGACCTGGGCCCCATCGGTCCCGGTCGAAGTCGTTTTCAATGTCCCGCTGGGCCCCGGTCCCGACCCGCAACTGGCATCGTCGTTCCGGTCCCAATGGTCGCCCGAGGGCCGCCCGGTGGTCTTGTACACCGGCACCCTGGAGCCCTACCAAGGCGTGGAGGAGTTGGTCGACGCCATGGCCGACCCCGCCGTCCGGGAGGCAAAACCCCGGCTCGTGGTCGTGGGCGGTACGCAAAAGCAGGTCGAGGCCTTGCGCTCCCGGGCCACCGCTCGAGGCTTGTCGGGCTCGGTCACCTTCACCGGCACCATCCCGCAGGACCAGGTCTCCTCGGCCCTGGACGCCGCCGACATCCTGGTGAGCCCGCGCTCGTCGGGGACGAACACTCCGCTCAAACTGTTCGCCTACTTGAAGAGCGGACGGCCCATCCTGGCGACGCGTATCACCAGCCACACCCAGGTCGTTGACGAGCGTGCCGCCCTCCTCGTCGACCCGGGGGCCAAGAAGCTGGCCTATGGCCTGGCCCAGCTCCTGGGCGACGAGGCCCTGCGGCAGCGGCTTTCGGCCAATGCGGTGGTGCTGGCCGGTCTCTACAGCCCCGACGCCTTCGTCGCCGGCGTGGGCCGCGCCTACGCTCACCTCGGCGCGCCAGACGTCGCCGCCGGTCGCAGCGGCCTAGCGGCCGCCGCTCTGGGAGGCGGGCGATGAAGGCCGTGGTCACCGGGGCGGCGGGCTTCATCGGGAGCCATTTGGCCGAAGCCCTGCTAAATGGCGGATGGCACGTGACCGGCGTTGACTGTTTCACCGACTACTACGACCCGGAGCTCAAGCGGGACAACCTGAAGACTGCGCTATGTCACGGCAATTTCATTTTCGTGGAAGCCGACCTGTGCCGGGCAGATCTCACCGCCCTGCTCGATGGTGCCGTCGTCGTGTTCCACCAGGCCGGCCAACCCGGGGTCCGGTTGTCGTGGGGCGACGGCTTCGGCGCTTACACGAGCCACAACGTCATCGCCACCCAACGCCTGTTAGAAGCAGCCCGTAATGTCAAGGTGCCGCGGGTGGTCTACGCCTCGAGCTCGTCGGTGTACGGCAACGCCGCCCGTTACCCCACCACCGAGGCCGACCTGCCCCAGCCTCACAGCCCGTACGGGGTCACCAAGCTGGCGGCCGAGCACCTTTGCCGTCTTTACGCCGCCAACTGGGGGCTCTGCACTGTTTCATTGCGCTATTTCACCGTTTTTGGGCCCCGGCAACGCCCGGACATGGCCATGGCCCGACTGGTGGAGGCGGCGGTCAGCGGCACGCCGTTCCCCCTCTTCGGTGACGGCACGCAGGTCAGGGACTTCACCTACGTGACCGACGTGGTCGAGGCCAACCTCGCTGCCGCTAGGGCCGATGTGGCCGCCGGCACCTACCTCAACATCGCCGGCGGTTCGTCCATCACGGTGCGCGAGCTCATCGCTCTGGCCGAGGAGCTGAGCGGCTCCTCCATCGAAGTGGAGCGTCGCCCGGCTCAGCCCGGCGACGCCCGGCAAACCGGCGGCACTGTGGACCGGGCGGAAAAGGTCCTGGGCTGGCTGCCCCAGGTCGGTGTCCGCCAGGGCCTGGCCCGCCAGATCTCCTGGCACCGCCAGTGCAGAGCGGCGGCGCTGGCTCACTGATGGCCCAAAACACCTTCCCCCAGCTCAGAAAGGACGAACCGATGCGATCGCGGATCTCGGTAATAGGAAGCGGGTACGTAGGGACCGTCGCCGCCGCGTGCTTTGCCCACATCGGCCATCAGGTGACCGGCCTGGAGATCGACCCCGACAAGCTGGTCAGCCTGCGGCGGGGGAGGGCACCCTTCCACGAGGCCGGCCTCGACGACCTGCTCGGTTCGGGCCTGAGTTCGGGCCGTCTGTCGTTCACCGGCGACATGGTCCGGGCCATGGACCGCAGCGACATCGTCTTCATCTGTGTCGGGACCCCTTCCGGTCCCGATGGTCACCCGGACATGTCGGCCACTGAGTCGGTGGCGCGGGCCGTGGCGGCCAACCTGCGCTTCCCCCACGTCTTGGTCACCAAGAGCACCGTCCCCATAGGCACGGGCCGGTGGTTGGCCACGGTCCTGGAGGACTCGCTGCCGGCGGGCTGGGACCGAGATCTGTTCAGGATCGTCTCCAACCCGGAGTTCCTTAGAGAAGGCAACGCCGTCCAGGACTTTCTCCACCCCGACCGCGTCGTGCTCGGTGGGGACGACCAGACCGCCTTGGCCGCCGTCGCCGACGCCTATGGCCCGATCCTGGAGCGCGCCTTTCCCGAAGCTGAGCACGGGAGCCAGAGAGTGCCGCTTGTCTTCACCGACATCACCACCGCCGAGACCATCAAGTACGCCTCCAACTCGTTCCTGGCCACCAAGATCAGCTTTGTAAACGAGGTGGCCCGTATTTGCGAACGGGTCGGCGCCGATGTCACCGAAGTTTCTGCGGCCATGGGGCTGGACCCTCGCATCGGTGGGCAGTTCCTGGACGCCGGGATGGGCTGGGGCGGCTCGTGTTTCGGCAAGGACGTGCGCGCCCTGGTGGCCACGGCGCAACGTTACGGGTACCGGCCACGCATCCTCGAAGCCGCCCTGGCGGTCAACCGTGACCAGCGCGTCCTGGTCGTAGACGCACTGCTACAACATCTCAAGTTGCTCGCCGGCGCCCGCCTGGGCGTGCTCGGCCGCCTTCAAGCCCGGGACCGACGACATGAGGGACTCTCCGGCGGTGGAAATCTGCGAGAGGCTGGTCGACCACGGCTCGGTGGTAACGGCTTACGACCCGATGGTCCCTGAGGCAGTTGGCCCGCCCCGCGTGCGCCGGGCGGCCGGCCCCCTCGAGGCGGCTGAGTGCGCCGATGCCATTTTGATCGCCACGGAATGGCCGCAGTTCCTGTCCCTTGACCTGCCGAGGTTGCGGGAACGGATGCGGGGGCGCTTGCTCGTCGACGGGCGCAACCTGTTTGACCCGGCCCGGGTGCGGGCCGCCGGGTTCGAGTACGTGGGCGTAGGCCGCCGCTCGTCATCGCCCGACGTGCTCGTGGGCGTTTAGCCGGGCTCGGCCGGTCTGGTCACATGGACGGAGCACTGGGGAACATGCAGCTGGCCAGCCGGGGCACAAACGGTAACACGGCCGGGACCGTGACCGACCTGCCCCAGGACCACCCGGCGGTGCCGGTCCAAAAGCCGTCGGTCAACGGGGGCCGCCGGTCCGGTCCGTCTCGGGGCCGGGGCCTGTCCTGGGCCGGCAGGCGCAGGGCGGCCATGGTGGCGGCGACTGTTTTCGTGGTTGGCTGCGTGCTCGTGGGCGGGGCCGCCGTGGCCCGTAAGGTACTTGGCAGCGTGCCCAAGGTGGTCGTCGCCGTGGCCGGACCGGCGAGCATCGACTCCCAACCGGGCGGGGTCGGCTCAGTCGGCACTTTGCCTCAGAACATCTTCAGCGTGAGCCTCGACGCCGTCGGCGTCAGCGCCCCCATCACCGTCACCCGAGTGTTCGTGGTGCCCGGGACCCCCGTCCGCGTCGGGTCGCCCCTGGTCGCACTGTCGCCCACCCCCTTTAGGGACAATGTCGAACAGCTCGTACTGACGCTCCAGCAGGCCGAGTCGACGTTGGCCGCCGACGAGAGCGCCAACGCGCCGGGCCATGTCGCGCCGGGAAGTTACGCCAACGCTTATCTGGCGACGAACATCCCCGAGCTGAAGGGCCAGGTCGTCCTGGACAGACAGCTCCTCGGTATCGCCCGTGGGAATTCCACCAGCATCACTTCGCCGGTAGCGGGCGAAGTTTCCTCTGTCGACGTCGTCCCCGGCGACAACGTCGGGCCCGGCTGGCTGCTGTTGAAGATCGTCAACACCTCCAGCCTGCAGGTGACCGCCAATATCGAGCTCTCCGACCTGCCCGCCGTCCAGGTCGGTGACGCCGCCACGGTGAGCCCGAGCGAGGTCCCCGGGGTGACCCTTTACGGCAAGGTCGTCGCCATCGAGCCCAACGCCACCGGCGGCGGCCTCGAAGGCGAAGTGCTCGTCGACGTGCCCAACTCGACCACGGGCCCGGTGCCGCTCGGGACGCAGGTGTTCGTCAACATCTCTGCCCCTCAGCGCGTCCCCGTGGCCGTTCCCGAGGTCGCCGTCCTCAACACCCAGCTCAACCCGATCGTCCTGGTGGTCAGGCACGGCAGGGTGTACCCGGTGGCGGTGACGGTGGGTGCTTCGGACTCGACCTGGACCGCCCTGGTCTCGGGCATTTCCGACGGTACCGAAGTCGCCGTGTCCAACACCCAGGAGCTGCGCGCCGGCGAAAAGGTCCGAGCCGTCCCGGCCAAGCAGGGCTGATGGCAGGCGCACGCGGCCAGGTGACAGTGGCCGGAGCCCATGGTGACCGGGGAGCGCCTGACCTGGGAGCGCCTGACCGGGGAGCTCAGGCCCCGGTGGCGCCCGGTCCCCGGCGGGAGGTGTGGCGGTTGCTGGCGGCCGGGGCCTTGGGCGCCGGTGCCCTTATGTCCCCCTGGGCCGGCCTGGAGCTGAGCCCCGGCCTCTCGGCGTGGGCGTTGCCCTTGTCGTTGGCTTCGGTGCCCCTGGTCGGCCACATCAGCTACGGGGCCCCGGCGTCGTTGTTGCTGCTCGGGGCCATGGTCTCGTCCTGGCGTGGCGGCTGGGCCCGCACGGCGGCGGTCAGGTGGTGCGGTCTGGCCTTGGTCATAACTCCCGTGCTGTTCGTGGTCACCACGCGTATCTCGGGCAGCGAACTGCTCTTCCGCCTGGGCCAGAGCTCCGATGAAATATCTTTTTTGGCCCGTAATGGCGCCACTATCTCCCAGGACAGCCCGACGACGACCTTCCTCGGCTTCGGGCCCGACGCCACGACCGTCCTGCTGCTGCGGAGCCTGCGCCTCGGCTGGTACCTGTGCGTGGCCGCCGGGGCCTTGATGGTCGGTACCCGGCGTCTGCCCCGCCCCCAGGCCATGCCCGCCCTAGGCGCTCTGGCCGGGGCGTTGGTGGTAATAACCGGCATTGTCTGCGGCCTGGTCGGCCAGGCGGACAAGCTCGACGGCGTAGAGGCCTTGGCCGCCGGCCGCCCGGCGCTGGCTTTGGCCGATATCCAAAGCGCCCTGTCGCTGTCGCCCCAACTGGCTTACGACACGGCGGTGCCCCAGACGGTCGGCGACGCCGACCTCCAGCTCGGCCGGCAGTCGGCGGACGCCTACTTCGCCGAGGCGACGGCACAGCCGGCTATCAACCAGCCCGCCGTCCTGCGGGACATCGCCTGGCTGGCCAAGGCGTCCTCGCTGGCGCCCGGTAATGCCGTGATCGCCGCCCGGTACGACCAGTTGCTGGCGAGCGGCGTGGCCCAGAGCGGGCCGCTCGCCTTCCACTACGCCGCCCAGCGCCCGGCGTCATTGATCGTGGCCTGGACCACCGGCCTCAAGCTCTACCACCTGGGGGACAACGGGCTCACCATCGAGTACATGGACCTGGTGCTGGGCGACACGACCAGCGCCGAACTGAGGTCGTACGCCCTCACCTACATCGCCTTTGCCGACGACAGGCTCGGCCATGTGGCGGCGTTCAGGGACGACATCGTGGAGGCGGTCGGCGACGACACCGACAACGTCAACGTGCTCGCTCGGGAGGCTGCCGCCGGCCTGTTCCTACCTTCGTGGGCTTAGGAGCCGACGATGCCCCTCGAGCTTCTCCAGGAGCCGGCTGCAGCTCCACAAGTGACAACGGCACCTCTTCTCCGCCGGGCCCGGCCCGGGGGCCAGGGCCGGCGGCACGGGGGGACGGCGGTCACGCTGGTCGCGCTCCTGCTCGTCGGCGTATGGCTCCTCGGGGGCTTTTGGACGTCCGTCCAGCTCCGCTCGCCGAGAGCGCCCTACCCTTCGGCCTTGGCCGGCCAGGCATGGGCCCGCTCGCCCGAGCCGGGGGCGCGGGCGTTCTTCCGCCT
>JBEKNX010000094.1:0-12267 GCA_049522375.1 Acidimicrobiales bacterium
CAGCCCGTAAAAGGAGGCGTTGTGCGACCAGGCTTCGTCATCGAACCGGCCGTCCTTGGGCGTCGGCGCCAAAGGCCCCTCGGCGTCGATGCCGACCAGGCGACAAGCGGTTGCCGCGGATGCCTGGATGAGGCCGCCGACGAACCGGGCCGATGGTTCTAGGGTGGCACCAGGACGAAGGGCGACACTTGTCATGGCGCGGGCAGAAGCCCGGCCCAACCCGACGGGGTCAATGACGTTTAGTAACCGTTCCACCAGTTGTGGGAGAAAATCAATCGGAGAGCATTCGGCTCGCCCGGCAGCACGCATGTCCGGCTACGCGCTGATCGCTCGTTGGATGATCTCGGTGGCCTCGGTTAGCGAGCCGGGGACAAAGTAACGGTCCTGGTTGCCGATCAGTCCAAGGTTGTCGCGGACCGCTTCGGGTGTAAGAGCGGGTAGCACAACGCCCCGGGACTCGGCCATGAAGATGCGTGCTACCCTGCCACCGGCGACCGAATAAACTTGCCCATTGACCGTGCAGCTCTCGTGGGCAAGGTAAGAAACCACTGCGGTCACGCTTTCCGGGTCGAGCAGCTTGGCCAGATCTCCCAAAAGACCCTCTGTCATCCGAGTACGGGCCAAGGGTGCTATGGCGTTGACGCGAATATTCATCCGGGCACCCTCCTGCGCCAGCACGCGTGTCAGCCCCAGCAGGCCGGCTTTTGCGGCGCCGTAATTTGCCTGCCCGAAGTTCCCGAACAACCCTGACGCTGACGTCGTATTGATGATCCGGCCATATTGTTGCTGTCGCATCAGCTTGAACACGGGCTGAGTGAGGAACATCGCACCGCGCAAGTGAACGTCGAGGACCGCATCGATGTCTTCGGCAACCATATTGTGGAACGCTTTGTCCCGAAGAATACCCGCATTGTTGACAAGAATGTCGATGCGACCATAAGCCTCGAGGGCCGACTCAACGATGGCCTCCGCGCCCCTGGGCGAAGTCACGCTTTCGAAGTTGGGGACCGCTACACCGCCCATGGCTACAATTTCGTCCACTACGTGTTGGGCCGCAGCCTTCGTTTCACCCACTCCGTGGACTGAGCCACCGACGTCGTTAACCACCACCTTGGCTCCTCGCCGAGCGAGCTCGAGCGCATGCGACCGCCCCAGAGCGCCCCCAGCGCCGGTGATGATGGCGACTCGGCCATCAAACCTGAGTTCCATTTGCTTTGCCTTCTTCGCTGCAGTCGTGCCTGGCATTGGTACTCGGCACTGCCGGGTACGAGCGGGACGCATGCCCGATGCGCGTCAGTGTAGCCCGTGCTGCCAAATATGTCGAGCATGACGTTGGTATGCCTAGCAAGGCGCACCGCCTTGCTAGGCTCTGGACCGGCGCCCGGCACCGGCCGACAGGATCGGGGGCGCAGTAGGATAGCGGCTTCAGACCCGCAATGTCGACAACAAAGGACCTTCGGCCCCGCCCGGAGAGCCGGGATCGTCTGTATTCTGTCGGCGTGTAGCCGGGGTACTGGCAGAGGAAGTATGTAGCCGTCCCCCGAAAAGAGGAAGATCATGTCGCTTCGAATCAATGCCGAAGCTCCGAACTTCGATGCGGAAACGACCCATGGCCCGATCAACTTCCACGATTGGATCGGCGACTCGTGGGCCATCCTGTTTTCGCACCCGAGGGACTTCACTCCCGTTTGCACGACCGAGCTCGGGCACCTGGCCGGTCTTCAACCCAAGTTCGCGGCGCGCAACACCAAGATCATCGGCCTCAGCGTCGACTCGGTGTCCAGCCACCATGAGTGGGTGAAGGACATCGAGGCCGTCCACGGCCACGCCGTCACCTATCCCCTGATCGGCGACCCCGACCTCAAGGTGGCCAAGCTCTATGACATGCTCCCGGAAGACGATGACCTTGCTGACCAGGAGGGGGCGACCGAACACGCCACAGTGCGGACCGTCTTCGTGATCGGTCCCGACAAGAGGATCAAGGCTTCGCTTAATTACCCGGACCAGACGGGACGGAACTTCGACGAAGTCCTGCGGTTGCTGGATTCCTGCCAGCTCACCGCCAAGCACCAGGTAGCCACGCCGGCCAACTGGCAGCACGGACAGGACGTCATGATCGTCCCCGAGGTACCCGACGACGACGCTCGGAAGAGGTTCCCCGAAGGCTGGCGCTCGCCGCTCCCGTACATCCGGGTCGTCCCCGACCCCAGCTTCGGCGCCGATTGGTTTAGCACGCTGGAGCGGCAATAGCCATTAGGAGGTGACGGCCCGGGCCGCGGGCCGCGCCCAAACCTGACCAGGGGCCCGACGGGCGGTGCTCCGCCGTGGGCTTACAACGGGGGTGGGGCGGTAAGCGCGCCGCTCCCCCCGTCGTCAACGCAGCCGGCTACGCAAGTCGTCGAGCTCGGCCATCAGTGCCTTTGGCAGGTGGTCCCCGAAGACAGCGTAGTGCTCCTCGATGCTCTCAACTTCGGTGCGCCACTTGTCGCGGTCCACCTTCAAAAGCTCGGCCAGGTCGACATCGAGCCCGTCGGTGCCGAGGGACCGGGGTACGAAGCCGATCGGCGTCTCCTCGGCCTCGGCTTGCCCGTCGCAACGTTCGAAGATCCACCGCAAGACCCGGCTGTTCTCGCCATAGCCAGGCCAGAGGAACCGGCCGTCGGCACCCTTGCGGAACCAGTTGACGTAGTACAGCCCTGGTAGGGACCCGGGGGACATGGCGTCCCCCACGTCTAACCAGTGGCCGAAGTAGTCGGCCATGTTGTAGCCGCAGAACGGCAACATAGCGAAGGGATCCCGCCGTAGCTTCCCCACCGCCCCCGCCTGCGCCGCAGTCGTCTCCGATGCCATGACCGACCCGAGGAACACGCCGTGAGACCAGCTCCGCGCCTCGGTCACGAGCGGCACCACGTCCGAGCGCCGGCCGCCGAAGAGGATGGCCGAGATAGGGACGCCGGCAGGGTCCTCCCAATCGGGGGAAAACGCCGGGCATTGCGTGACGCGGACGGTGAAACGGGCATTGGGGTGGGCGGCCTTGCGCCCCGAAGCCAACGCCCACGACTGGCCCTGCCAGTCGGTCAGGTGCTCGGGCGGCTCCTCGGTCATGCCCTCCCACCACACGTCGCCGTCGTCGGTGAGGGCGGTGTTGGTGAAGATCGTGTCGTGGGACAACATCGCCATGGCGTTGGGGTTGGTGTGCATGCCCGTCCCCGGAGCCACGCCGAAGAAGCCGGCCTCGGGGTTGACCGCCCATAGCCGGCCGTCGGGGCCGATCTTCATCCAGGCGATGTCGTCGCCGATCGTCTCGATTTTCCAACCCGGGACCGTCGGGACCAGCATGGCCAGGTTGGTCTTGCCGCACGCAGATGGGAAGGCGCCGCACATGTAACGGGACCTCCCCTCGGGGTTGGTCACCTTGACGATGAGCATGTGCTCGGCCAGCCAGCCTTCGTCCCGGCCGATGACTGAGGCGATGCGCAGGGCGAAGCATTTCTTGCCCAGCAGGGCGTTGCCGCCATAACCCGACCCGTACGACCAGATCTCCCGGCTCTCGGGGAAGTGGACGATGTACTTGGTGCTGGGGTTGCAGGGCCAGGGGCTGTCCGCCTCGCCGGGGGAAAGCGGCGCGCCCAAGGAATGTACGCAGGGCACGAACGAGCCATCGTCACCGAGGGCGTCCAAGACGTCCTTTCCCATCCTGGTCATCACGGCCATGCTGACGGCCACGTAGGCGGAGTCGGTCAGCTGGGCACCTATCTGGGAGATCGGCGAACCGAGGGGGCCCATCGAGAACGGCACCACGTACATCGTGCGGCCCTTCATACTGCCGGCGAACAGCGCCCGCAGCCGGTCCTTCATCTCGGACGGCTCGGCCCAGTTGTTAGTGGGCCCGGCGTCCTCTTCCACCTTGGAACAAATGAACGTCCGGTCCTCGACCCGCGCCACGTCCCCCGGGTCGGACCTGGCCCAGTAGCTGTGCGGTCGTCTGTCCTCAGCCAGGGGGACAAAAGTCCCAGCCCGCACCAGGAGGTCACAGAACTGTTCGTGCTCCGCGGCGGAACCGTCGCACCACAAGACCCGGTCGGGCCCGCAGGTCCGTGCCCAGTGGTCGACCCATTCCAGCAAGTCGCGGTTGGTGCTCAACGGATGGGTGGTTGTCAAAGTCGGTCCTGCTTTCTTTGGGAACTGGCCGATAGCGGGCGGGTTAGGCGGTGGCCTGGAACTGGGCTTCCTCCGTCTCGAACTGGGCTTCCTCGGTTGAGCCAGCCAGGGCGAGCGTTGACGCCGACCCGCCGCTGAGCGTTGTCATCACGTCGTCGAAGTACCCGGCGCCCACCTCGCGCTGATGGCGTGTGGCCGTGTAGCCCTCCTCCTCGAGGTCGAACTCATGTTGCTGCAGTTCCACGTAGGCGCTCATGCCCCGGCGGGCGTAACCGTGGGCCAACTCGAAGGTCGACTCCTTGAGGACGTGCCAACCGGCCAGAGTTACGAACTGGAAGGTGTAGCCCATGGCACCCAGCTCCCTCTGGAAGCGGGCGATGGTGTGGTCGTCGAGGTGCTTCTTCCAGTTGAAGGAGGGGGAGCAGTTGTAAGCCAGCCTTTTTTCTGGGTACTCGGCCTTGACGCGCTCGGCGAACTCACGGGCCTGTCCCAGGTCGGGCGTCGACGTCTCGCACCACAACAGGTCGGCATATGGCGCGTACGCCAAGCTGCGGGCAACGGCGACGTCCATCCCCGGCCGCTGGTAAAAGAAGCCTTCGGGGGAACGTTCACCGGTGCAGAACCGCCGGTCGCGCTCGTCGACGTCGCTGGTGAGCAGGTCAGCCCCGAGCGAGTCGGTCCGGGCCACGACCAGTGTCGGGACGCCACACACGTCGGCGGCAAGGCGAGCGGCGTTGAGGGTGCGGATGTGCTGCGACGTGGGGACCAAGACCTTGCCGCCCATGTGCCCGCATTTCTTCTCCGAGGACAGCTGGTCTTCGAAGTGCACGCCCGCCGCCCCCGCCTCGATCATGGCTTTCATGAGCTCGAAAGCGTTGAGAGCACCGCCAAAGCCAGCTTCGGCGTCGGCGACGATAGGCACCATCCAGCGGCGATGGAAGGTGCCGCTCGGGTGGGCGGAACGTCCGGCTCGTTCGGCCCATTCGATCTGGTCGGCGCGGCGAAGGGCGTTGTTGATGCGGCGGACCACGGCGGGGACGCTGTTGGCGGCGTAGAGGCTCTGGTCGGGGTAGACGTGCTCGGAAAGGTTGCCGTCGGCGGCAACCTGCCAGCCCGACAGGTAGATGGCCTGGAGGCCGGCCTTGACCATCTCGACGGCTTGGCCGCCGGTCAGAGCGCCGAGGGCACTGACGTAGTCCTCGTTGTCCAGCAACCACCAGAGGTGCTCGGCGCCCTGGCGGGCCAGGCTGCACTCGACGTGGACCGAGCCGCGTAAGCGGACGACGTCAGCCGGGCTGTAGGTGCGCGTTATGCCGGCCCAGCGGCGATCATGGGCCCACTGCCTCGAAATCTCGGCGACGGCGGTGTCAAGGGGGATGGTCATCGGAGGGGTTGGCCCACCCGGAGTGCCGGTTGGCACCTCAGCCCGGAGGAATCCTCTAAATACGGTCATGGGAGGGGTTGGTCCTTTCGGAGTGCCGGGGTTGCAGGGCTTCAAGGGAGCAGCTCGTAAGCCGCCAGGGTCAGGAAGGCCGGGAAGTCGTCGGCCAGAGCCACCTGCTCGAACACGTCGCGGGCTTGGCTCAGTAGGTGGGCGTCGTAGGTACCGTCGGCGGTCAGTTTCTCGACGATCTCGTCCAGGAGGTCGCGGACCAGGTCCTTGGTGACCACGGCCCTGTCCGGCCCGGCGAGGGTCATGCGGTGATGGGCCCATTGCCAAACCTGGGCACGGCTGATCTCGGCCGTGGCGGCATCCTCCATCAGGTCGTCGATGGCGGCCGCGCCGGTGCCCGCCAGCCATGAGGCCAGGTAGCGGAGACCGACCGAGACGTTCGTGGCCAGCCCGGCCGTCGTGATCCCGTCCCGCGGGTGGTCGACCGTGAGCAACCGGGCCGGGCCGACAGCGATCTCAGGTCGTTGGCGGTCAAGCTGATTGGGTTGGCCACCGAGGACGGCGTCGAACTCGGCCATGGCCGTAGGCACCAGGTCGGGGTGGGCCACCCAGGTCCCGTCGAAGCCGTCGGCCGCCTCGCGCTTTTTGTCCTCGGCCACCTTCGCCAGCGCCGTCTCGGTCACCTCCGGCTTGCGCCGGTTCGGGATGAACGCGGCCATGCCGCCGATGGCGTGGGCGCCCCGCCTGTGGCAGGTCTGGACCAAGAGCTCGGTATAGGCCCTCATAAACGGGGTCGTCATCGTCACCAGCGACCGGTCCGGCAGCACGAAGGCGGGGTCGGCGTGGAAACGCTTGGCGACACTGAAGATGTAGTCCCACCGGCCGGCGTTGAGACCGCAGATGTGGTCTCGCAGCTCGTAGAGGATCTCGTCCATCTCGAACGCGGCAGTGATCGTCTCGATCAGCACGGTCGCCCTGATCGACCCGCGGTCCAGCCTGAGGGCGTCCTCGGCGGCCGACATGACGTCGTCCCACAATCGAGCCTCTAAGTGGCCTTCCAGCTTGGGCAGGTAGTAGTAGGGGCCGAAACCCCGGGAAAGGGCCTCGCGCCCGTTGTGGAACACGTACAACCCGAAGTCGAACAAACTGGCCGAGACGGGCTCGCCGTCCACCTTGAAGTGCTTCTCGGGCAGGTGCCAGCCCCGGGGCCGCACGACGAGCGTCGCTGTCTCCTCGGCCAGCCGGTAGGTCTTGTCCAGGGTGACGAGCTCGATCGTCTCCTGCACCGCATCCTGGAGGTTGACCTGGCCCTTGATGACGTTGTCCCAGGTCGGGGAGTTGGCGTCCTCGAAGTCGGCCATGAAGACCTTGGCCCCCGAGTTGAGGGCGTTGATCATCATCTTTCGTTCGACCGGTCCGGTGATCTCGACCCGTCGGTCAGACAGCGCCTTGGGCGCTTCGGGGACTGTCCAGAACCCATTGCGGACGTCGACCGTCTCGGGCAGGAAGTCAGGGCGCTCCCCCGCATCGAAGCGGGCCTGGCGCGCCGCCCGGGCCGCGAGCAGGGCCCGGCGGCGACCGTCGAAGGTCCGGTGCAGGCCGGCGACGAACTCGACCGCCTCGGGCGTGAGGACCCGCTCGGCGTCGGGATGAGGGACGTAGCTGGTACTTCGCGTGTTGCGCATGACACAACACTTTGCCGAACAATCGTCGTTCTATCGAGACGAACATTCCGAAGACTTGTGTTTAGGCCAAACTAATGCAATACTTTCGGTAGTGGGAACTTCTGACGACCTTGACCCCCTCGTCTTCGGGCACTGCCTCCGGCACCTCCGGCGCCAGGCAGGGATGACGCTGTCGGCATTGAGCCAGGCGGTGGGACGGCCGCCCTCGTACCTGTCGCAGTTGGAGAACGGTCGCTGCGAGCCACGTCTGTCGACCGTCAACCAGCTGGCAGCCGCGCTCGGTTGCCGCCCTGGCGACCTGCTGGCAGCGAGCACTCCCAGCCGAAGGGCCGAGCTGGAGGTGGCGCTAGCGCACATGCAGGACGACCCTTGCTACCAGGCGCTGCGGCTGCCATACCTCCGGCCGAGCGCCCGCCTCGACAACGCGGCGTTGGAGCACGTGGTCGCCCTGTTTGCCAAGGTCCGGGAACTATCGTCGTCGGGCCCCCCGACTGCGTCGACCGGTGCCGCCGGGGTGGGCCCGACCGGGGCTCGCGCTGCCAACGCCGCCATGCGCGAGGAGATGCGCAGGCGCGACAACTACTACGAAGAGATCGAGCGAGCGGCTTCGCAGGGGCTTGCCGCTGTCGGCTACAGCGGCCCGGGCGCGGTACCCGAGGGCAACCTGACCGACGTGGCTAGGTACTTCGGGTTCACGATCGCCCGGGTGCAGGACCTGCCAGCCTCCACCCGGTCGATCAGCGACGTCCGGCACCGGGTGATCTACGTCCCCCAGCGCAACGCCGTCGGAGGGAGGCGCTCCTCGCGGTCGGTCATCGCCCAAACGCTCGGGCACTTCGCTCTCGGTCACCAGGATCCTGTCGACATCGAGGGTTACGTGCGTCAGCGAGTGGAGGCCAACTACTTCGCCGGTGCCCTGCTCGCCCCCGAGGCGGCCGCCGTTGGGGTCCTCGGCGACGCCAAGGCTCGCGAAGACATCTCGGTCGAAGACCTCAGCGAGGTCTTCTACATCTCCTACGAGATGGCGGCGCACCGGCTCACCAACCTGATCACGCGGCACTTCGGCGTGCACGTCCACTTCCAACGGTCCGATCCCGACGGGGTGCTTTGGAAGGCATACGAGAACGACGGCGTCCTCCTGCCGTCCGATACCGACGGCACCATCGAGGGCCAGCGCCTGTGCCGGTGGTGGAGCTCGCGCCAGACGTTCGAGTCAGAAGACTCCTACGCCTTGCACTACCAGTACACCGAGACGGTGACGGGGACGTTCTGGTGTGTTACCCACGTCGACCTCGAGCGGAATGACGGTGATGCCGTCACAGTGGGCACGCCGGAGGCGACGGCTCACTGGTTCCGCGGTTCCGACACCGAGCTACGGGCGGTGTCGACTTGTCCAGAGCCGTCGTGCTGCCGTAGACCAGCGCCTGAGGCCGCGGCGCGCTGGGCGAATATGGCGTGGCCGTCGGCACGCGACCACAGCAACTTCGTGTCGGGCCTGACTAGCGACACGGTCGTGTTCCGCCCGCAACTCGGAGTGGACCTCACCGACGTTTATAGCTTCCTCGACCGCCACTCAGGAGCAGTGGGCGCACACTGACAGTCCACGATGCAGTCCCCCGAAGGGAAACGACTGGCGGCGCTTCCGCCTCTCCCCGTCGGTCCTCTCAGTCGCCTCTCCGCCTGCGGCGTCGGTTCAGGCGGAGGCGCTACTGCCGGCGCCGATGTCGGCCTTGTCGTCGCCGAGCAGGATTGTCTTTTGGTCCGCGGACTCTGGGAGGATGACCAGGGCGTCATCGTCTGTGGGGTGAGCATCTTGCTCCGTGGGTTGAGCCCCCCGGTCGCGCAGCTCCCAAACCCAGGCCATCACGCCCCAACGGCCGAGCGGCTTGGGAGGAACTCTGGCCGGTGCCACAACGTTGCGGACGGGAACCGCCGCTGCGCCTTGCTCGATTTCTGCGTCCGGTCCACCCGGCAGTACCGGCTCATCGTGTTGGCTCATGTCGCCCCCCCTTCTGCTCGGGGCCAGCCGGCGCGGCCGGCCACGGTGCTAGAAGGCTACCGCCGGCAGGGCGCGCTGGGCGGTACGAAACTTGGTTAATCCCGGTCGACTGTTGGCCCCCGTCATGGCGCTTGATATATAGAGCATCTGCCCACTATGCTAAGCACGACAGCCCGAAAGAGGAGTCTGACATGACCGAACCCACCGCACCCAGTAACGCCAAGGTCTCCGTACAGGCAGAGGGGCCCGTGCAAGCCGAGACGCCTGAAGGTGAAGGCGAAGCCACCGCGAACGAGGCCTCTCTGGCAAAGGCGAACCAACACGAGGAGGCGAGGGAGGGCGACGCAGCCCCTCCGGCAGCGGCTGTTGCCACCCGCCGGGCCGGGCGAAGCCGCACCTCCCGTTCTCGTGAAGCCGCTACGGCGCATCGGCCGGCGGCGCCAAGGGTGCGCCGACTTCCAGATAGGCCAGCCAGCGTCGCCCCCGTCGACTTTCCCAAGCCCACCAGGCCCGCGGCTAGTGCGCCGAGGACCGCCGTTTTCTCTGCGAACAAAGGCGAGAAGGCGAGGGAGGGCGACGCAGCTCCACCGACAGCGGCTGTTGCCGCCCGCCGCGCCGGGCGAAGCCGCACCTCCCGTTCTCGTGAAGCCGCTACGGCGCATCGGCCGGCGGCGCCAAGGGTGCGCCGACTTCCAGATAGGGCAGCCAGCATCGCCCCCGTCGACTTTCCCGAGCCCACCAGGCCCGCGGCTAGTGCGCCGAGGACCGCCGTTTTCTCTGCGGCCGTTCTTGACGAGCTCATCGGCTCGGTAAGCCAGGCGCAAAGCTTCACCCTCGACATGCTGACCACGTGGGTCGACGTCATCGGCAAGGTCGTACCCAGGTTCCCAGGCCTTCCCTTCGTCCCGGCACGTTCCGACGTCGTCGAGGGCCTCGGTGCGGGCTTCGAGGTGGCCAAGGAGCTGCTGGCTTCGCAACGCAAGTTCGCACTGGACCTCGCCAGCGTGCTCGCCCCGGCCCGCTGAACCCGGCTAGGGTTCGGCGAGCTCCTGACTGGCCAGCGAGCTGTACGGCGGCGGCCCAGAACTGCGCCTCACGCAAGAACTGCTTCGACTTCGCACCCTTTGAGGTCGCCCTGGCCGCCAACCGACCAGGGAACCTGTTCACCACCCATACGGCGGTGGCCGCCGGCTTTGACCGTTCTGCCCCCGCTCTTATCGAGCAATACCTCGGTGGTTACGCCGAGCAGAGGCTCGGCATAACACGCCACGATCTACTGGCATTGGGCCGCCAAAACCCCACAATTCCGACGATCGGGACGGCGCAAAGACGTGCGGTCACAACACGGAGGCAGGACCGTTTGTCGTTTACGCCGAACAGTAGCAGTCGACTATGGCGGCGAGGTTGTCCGCGCACTCTGTCCGCACAGCCGGCCACAGCGCGCCCACCCTCCGCACCCACTCGGTCGAGAGCCAGTTCGCGAGGCTGTCCGTTATCCAATCGCCGCTCGGGGTCACGATAACCACCGTGTCCAGATTCTCCTCGACGTAACGCGTGAACTCCTCGGCGAGCGCGCGAACCGCGCCGATATCGCGGTCGTGGATTAGGTAGCCGTCGAACTGGCCGTCCTCGGCGGCCGGCGCGGGGCCGAATTCGGACAGTACGCGCTCCACGGCTTCTCTGACGTCAGCTTCGACGGTGCCGTCGGGGCATATCACTAATGCCGGGAAATGAGCCATCGCTTACAGCCTCTTTTCCTTCCACATCGCGTGGACGGCCGCGGGGTCGTCCTGGTACGCCTTACCCGCTTCCTCCGCGGGTTCGTAACTGAGGCGGCGGTAGACCGGCCACATGTTGTCCCGGTGCACGTGCCCGTTCTCCAGCTGCAGCTGCTCAGCCAGCGCGTCCTCGAGAGCGGTTTTCGGGCCCAGACACTCTGTGGTCCCGGCGAGCCGACCCGACAAAATACGCTGCGCAGGTTTTCCGCGATCCGGCAGGGGGTGGTACTCGACGAAGACCTCATCACTGCCCGCCCTCAAAAAGGCGTACGCTTTCCGCAATTTGTCCGGCGGCAAGCCAAAACAGGCGCAAACCTAGACCATAATCCCGACGATAGGCCGGCGCGGCCGGGGCGGTAGGGCCGAAGGTCACGGCGGCGGGGGACGCGGCTTCCAGGGACAACGACCACCTGGCCGTGACGAGCGTGCCAGCGATTCCGAGCAGGCAGCCGCGGGAGCGGGACGAGTAGGAAATCTTCTCTTCTCCAGGCGCAGTTGCGGTCTCCGCTGTTAGGACGCCCTACCGCTTGAGCAACGTCGGGGACAACAAAGGACCTTTGGCACTGTTGATCCCGCGGGTGCTTGTGCGAGCCTTGCAAGCACCGTAGCCAGTCACCTGAGCTGACCCTTCTAGGGGCCTCGACCCGACCAGGCCACCCCTGAACTTGAGGGCGAGCTCTCGGTAGGGGACCAGGTCGTTGACCTGCAGGCGACCACCCTTACGGTTGGTCATTAGGGGCCTGCCCGACCCAGTGCATCTCGAACGGCAAACGGTTTTATTCTGTCCCATTTGTTGCCACGCTAGGAGGCTTTCATGCCCGGATCGGTCATCGTTTCAGGCGCTCGGACACCTATTGGCAAACTATCAGGCGCCTTCGCGGGCATGAGCGCCGCAGAGCTCGGAGGGGCCGCCATCGCCGCCGCGCTCCAGCGGGCCGGCCTCCGGCCCGATCAGGTCGACTACGTCTACATGGGCCAGGTCCTCCAGGCGGGCCAAGGCCAGCTCACCGCCCGGCAGGCGGCCAAAACAGCAGGCATCCCGCTCACCACGCCGGCCATGGTGGTGAACAAGCTGTGCCTGTCGGGCCTCAACGCCATCTACCTGGCTGACCAAATGATCGCGGCCGGCGACGCCGACATCGTCGTGGCCGGCGGCATGGAGTCCATGACCCGTGCCCCTTATCTCCTCTTGGACGCCCGTTCCGGGTACCGCTACGGGGACGGCGTGCTCGTGGACTCGATGCTGTGCGA